>DATFZR010000460.1:0-14811 GCA_035314265.1 Candidatus Acidiferrales bacterium | reverse complement strand
CGTACGATGCACTCAATCCGGCCTGGGTAGCGGCGTTACCTCGTCGTTCAGCACGAACCCGGCCACCAAAACGAGCACGCTCACGTTGACGGCCAGCAGCACGGCGACGACGGGAACGAGAACGCTCACCATTACAGGTGTTTCGGGCTCCTTGAGCCACACCACAACGATCACTCTCAGGGTTCGCCGTTAAAAGTAACCGGCGGCGCGGCGTCAACCTCACGCCAAACGTGAGGAACGCCGCGCTGCCGAACGCTTGCGCGATTGCCTGCATCTGGCCGCTGGCGTAAGATACGTCGCCTGTGCCGGGTAATCCCTCCATTGCAGGCCGCACCATCTCCCACTACCGCGTTCTCGGCAAAATAGGCGGCGGCGGAATGGGCGTGGTCTATCAAGCCGAAGACCTCAGCCTCGGCCGTCATGTGGCCCTGAAATTCCTTCCCGAGGACCTGGCGAAAGATCCACAAGCACTCGAACGCTTGCGGCGTGAAGCCCGAGCCGCCTCCTCACTGAATCATCCCAACATCTGCACGATTTACGAGATCGCTGAAGACGCCGGGCTTCGCTACATCGCCATGGAGTTCCTGGACGGCCAGACGCTGAAGCACCGCATCGCCGGCAAGGCGATGGAAGTGGAACCGATGATCGAGCTTGCCCTCCAGATTGCCGACGCGCTGGATGCCGCGCACTCCAAGGGCATCATTCATCGCGACATCAAGCCGGCGAATATCTTTGTGACCAGGCGCGGCCAGGCCAAGGTGCTTGATTTCGGTCTTGCGAAGCTCGCCCCGGAACAGCAGGGCGCCTCCGGCGCTGCCGCCGTGTCTGCGGCACTCACGGCCGGCGCCGATGAATTCGTAACCAGTCCCGGCTCGACCGTGGGGACTGTGGCCTACATGTCACCGGAGCAGGTGCGCGGCGAGGAACTCGATCCCCGAAGCGACCTGTTTTCCCTCGGGGTCGTGCTGTACGAGATGGCTACGGGCCAGCAACCGTTCGCCGGAAACACTTCCGGCGTGATCTTCCACGCGCTGCTGGAGCGCACGCAGGACTCTCCACGGAGCTTAAACCCCGGCCTCCCTGCCAAGCTGGAAGGAATTATCAACACCGCCCTGGAGAAGGATCGCGAACTGCGCTACCAGGCCGCGGGGGAGTTTCGAGCGGACTTGAAACGCTTGAAGCGGGACATGGAATCGAGCCGGCGTCCTGCTTCCGACAAGCCCGGCGCTGCGAGCACGCGTGCGAGTGCGGGCACGCAGACGAAAAAAGGCGTTGCGGTGCTCTACTTCGAGAACCAGGGCGGCGGAAAGGAAGACGAATACTTCCGCGACGGCATGACGGAAGACATTATCACCGAGCTCTCCAAAATCACCCAGCTCCTGGTGTTCCCGCGCTCGGAGATGCTGGCATATCGTGACAAGACGGCCACGGCCCCGCAGGTGGGCCAGCAGCTCGGCGCCGCCTACGTGCTGGAGGGCACCATCCGCCGCTCCGGCAACCGCGTTCGGATCACGGCACAACTGGTGGAAGCGTCGACGCGGAGTTCCGTGTGGGCCGAGCGGTACGACCGGCAGCTCGAAGACGTATTTGCCATCCAGGAGGAAATCGCCCGGAGCATCGCGCAGGCGCTGCGCATCACGCTGACGCCCCAGGAAGAAAAGACGATCGCGCGCAAGCCGACGGAGAATCCGCTGGCGTACGATTTCTACCTGCGCGGAAGGAGCTACACGCGGCGGTTGAACATGGACTACGGCCTGCAGATGTTCGAACAGGCCATCGAACTGGACCCGAATTTTGCTCTGGCACACAGCGGCGTTGCCCACCTGTGCGGGCTCATCTATGAGATTCGCGAACAGGATCCGAAATGGATTGAACGAGGACTGGCTGCTTGCGACCGGGCAACCGCTCTTGCGCCCGACCTGCCGGAGGTTCTGGTTGCCCGCGCGCGCATCTGTTATGCGCAGAAGAAGTTCGACGAAGCCGCGCAGTTTGCGCAGCGGGCCATCGAGCGCAAGCGCGACTGTGAAGGATCCTGGAACATGCTCGGCCGCGCTTATTTCGCCTCCGGCCGCTTCGAAGAGGCCGCGGCGCTAACGGAGCAGGCCCTCGAAGCCAACGGCGACGACTATAATACGTATGTTCCCTACCAGCTGTCCTTCGGACGGCTGGGACGGGAAAAAGAAATGAGGCAAGTCCGAGAGCGCATGATCGCGGTCCTCCGGCAGCAACTTGAGCTTGCCCCGGAAGACGTGCGCGCCCGCATCCTGCTGGCTTCCAACCTCGCGTACTATGAACAAGGCGGGGAAGAGAGCATCCGGCACTTGCAGACCGCCGTCGCCCTTCGGCCCAAGGACGGCAATACTCTCTACAATGCCGCCTGCACCTACGGCGTACTCGGTAAGAAGGCGGAAGCGCTGGCGACCCTGAAGAAGGCTGTCGCGGCTGGATATGCAAACATGAACTGGGTGGCCAAGGATTCCGATCTCGATTGCCTGCATGACGACCCTGAGTTTCAGAAAATAGTCGGCCTCAGCGAACGCCCCGCACTGTAGAACCGCACTTCGCCGCCTGGCCCGCCGCCTGAGCGCTGGGCATCCGCCGGATGGATGCGGCACACCTCCGTCAAAAGCCACCGATGGAAACAGAGAGCCCCGGATGCATTACAACAATGCATTCGGGGCTTCGCCGCTTTTATTGCCGCCGGAATAAGACTTTTACTTCGGCATCACTTCCCGAGCCAACTTGCTCTCTACCACCTCGCGCAGGTCATTGCGCTTCTTTCCCGCTTCGATCATGGCGTCGCGCGAGCCGTACTGCTTGGTGATGATGGTTGCGGCCTTGGCGTCCGCCTGATCGATAGCCGCATAGTTCGCGAACAACAGCCCGACGGCCACATCCCAATCACCCGGGTGATCGGTTGTCACGTTTGTCCACATCTTGTAATCGCTGATGATGCCTTCCTTCTTCAACGATGCATAGGTGGGCTTCAGGTTCTCCCGAACATCCTTCCAGAACGCTTCTGCCTGTCCGGGCTTGATGTGGTAGTACGTCACGCGCCACACCGGCCCAAGATCGTAATTCGGATTCTGCGCACCGGCCGGCATCACGGTCAGCAGGGTTGCCACAAACAGAGTCGCCCATAGTGCTTTTCTCATCTTTAGTGTTCGTCCTGAATCTGTATTGTCGATTTGGACTTCTGGCTGGCTCAGCGTACGCTTGTCCCAACCTCGAGACCGCGTGAGTTCGAGGGCGCGTTCGGGCTCGTCCACGAATCGGATTCGCGCACACATCCTCGCCAGCAACTACCGCAGTTTCGCGTACTTCGCTCTTGGAGCGATCGGAACGGAAACGTCCGGGACGGCGTCTTTCCAGACGGAAAAGAAACCCTGATAGGCGGTGCGGGCTTTCGCCTTGGGGCTCGATTCTGATTCACGCGAAAACTGAACAACCCTCGCGCACGCCCAAGAAGTCGCGCTCCCTCGCGAGGTCATCCGGCGGCGAGAGCAGGCTCACGCGTGAGTTCGAGCTTTAGCCGCATCTTCACGTCGTTGTCCACATAGAGCGCCCCATGGTGTTGCCGGACGGGGTGAATCTCCGCCCCTTGCATCACCGCGCTGGTTTCTGGAATTGTCCCGTCACCCCTTGCCGTAACCACCAGATCGGCTTTGTGGCACACGCTAAGAGGCTCTCGCTCCACCTTGGCACCCGTGATCGTTTTCAGGCCGTATCCGAAAACACATACCGCCGGCACGCTCGATCCAGTGCCCAGTTCCGCGCGAAACTCGCGTGCACGCCGCAGCAGCGGGCGGTGCTCCTCGTGCAGCCACGACTCTTCGGAGAGCACCTCGAAGTGCGATCGCTGGTCCGACACAAAGCGATACGTGGGAAGAATCTGATACCACGACGGGTAGGTCGCCAGCACGTCGCGGAGGCGCGCGTTCATCAGCCCCAGCGGCAGCAGGTCCGGCCCCTTCAAGAGGCTTGCAAAGGCATACGGCGTGCCCGAGTGCGGTCCGCCGAGGAAGATAACCCGCTCCACATTCTTTTTGCCGCCGAGCCGTTCGATGTAATACCGGGCAACAAGACAACCCATGCTGTGGGCGATGATCGTCACTGGCCCTGTGAACTTCCAACTGTCGATTGCCGCCGCCAAATGCTTCGCGGACGCCCGGTTGTCCTGCCGGAAGTCGTAGCCGAATTCCATCAGGTCGGCGCCCACTTCGTATCCCAGGTCTTCCTTCAGATAGTCGGTCAGAAGACTGTACTGATCCTGCCGGATCAGTTTCGGAATGATCACCACCTCATTCACGAGCCCCCGCGCCTCGAGCGGCTGCTCCAGGTCAAGCAGGCCTGGATGAGCCAGCAACATTCGCGGAGCAGGCCATACTTGTTCGCTGCCGCGCCACAGGTTCGATCCCGCGAACCCCGGTACCACAACCACCGCCCGCCGCTTTGCGGTGGCGCCGGGCCGTCGCTCGACAATCGTGAGATCGTCCGGCGAAAACCCCTGCTTGAAAATAAGCTGCGCTGGTCCAATCTGAATCGTGTCGCCGTCACTGACGGCCACTCTCGACACGCGCTGGCCGCCAACCCACGTTCCGTTCCCACTTTGAAGATCGCGGACGCTGAACGAATCACCCTTGCGTTCCAGAACCGCGTGGTGACGCGAGACCCTGGGGGAATCGAGCACGATGTCGCTCTGCGGATCGCGTCCGATCGTCAGGCTGTCTCCCCCCATCGATGCTTCCCACGTTTTCGCCGATGTGTGCACGGCCACGCGAGGCAGTGAGGTCTCTTCGAGGTGCACGGACAGCGGCGCCTGCAGCATGGTCGCTTCGACGTCCTGCTCCGATTCGACCCGCGTCATCTCCGGGTCGGGTTCCTCGCCGTCGGTCTCGAAGCGAAAACTGCAATCGCCGACCACAAGCACGTCACCCGGCGAGAGCGCGGCCCGCGCGACGGACACTCCGTTCAAGAGTATGCCGTTCGCTGAACCCAGGTCTTCAACTTCACATCCCTGGCGGCTGCATTGCACCCGTGCATGGCATCGCGAGACCTTGGAATCACGAAGGACGATATCGCTGGTCGCCGCGCGGCCGATGGTGACGCATGCCTTCGACAGCGTGAATTCCTGCTTCAAGTCTCCAGGCAGGCTGAGCACGAGTTTGCCCGAAGCGTCCCCCATAGAAGGCGTCATGGTTGTATCGATTCGTCCATCCCGATTCGCTGTAGCAGGTCCACGAAACGTGAATCGGAACGAAGAGGATCGAAAACCGGATCCGTGCGCAGATACGCTACCTGCGGGTAACGGTCGTCACAAGCCTTCCGCAAGCAATCGAACACGCTATCGGTTTCCCCGAGGCCCAGGTGTACCAGCGCGCTGTAGAAGAGGCTCACGTACTGGCGCTCCCTCAACTCGGCCAGTTGCGCCAGAATGCCGCGGGCCTCAGTCGGCTGGCTGGCCAAGCCGTGCGAAAGTCCCAAATACGCCAGATCCCCCAAGCTGGTGGGGGACATCTCAAGCGCTTTCCGGAATTCGGCAATTGCTTCCCCGTAAGCCTGTTTTTGGATGTGGCAGCGGCCCAGCAGATGGTGCACGGGACGCCCGAAACCCGGCCCATACTGCAACATCTCGCGGCAATGCAGCATCGCTTCGTCGTAGCGGCGCCCCCTGAAGGAGACGAGCGCTGCGTCTACGTTGATTCCCGGCGAAAGCGGTTCCAGGCTGAGCGCGCACCGTATCTCTTCCGCGGCGGCCGCGGTCCGTCCGAGTGCGCTAAGGCAGGTGGCATACCAGTGATGGGCGCTCGCGTATCCTGGCCTTAATTCGATTGCGCGCTTCAGTTCTTTTTCCGATTCAGCCCAGTCGAAGTCCCATATCGCCCAAAGCATCCCAGCCGACGCGTGCGCCTCCGCGAGCGAGGGATCCAGTTCGATCGCCTTCGCCGCTGCCCATTTTGCCTTCGGAAATACCGCGATCGGTGCAGCCACGTCATAGAAGCACAGCAACGCGTAACAATCCGACAGTCCCGTGTATGCCAGCGCGTACTTGGGGTCCTTCTCGATGGCCTGCTGGAAATAGTCGAGCGCGATGTATATGCCCTCCACCGTGCGCTGGTTCCAGTGATATCGTCCCTTCAAGTACAGCTCGTACGCCTGCGAGTTCTCCGTCTGCCGCTTCGCAACGTGCTGTTTCTCCTCTCCGGTCAACTCGAGGTTCAGCCTTTCGCAGATTTCGCGCGGCGCCTCCTCGAGCACGTCGAGAAGTTCGGTTCGTTTGCAGTTGTACGTCTTTCCCCAGAGCTGACTCCCGTCGGCCACATCCACGAGTTCTGCCGCAATCGCCAGGGTATCGCCCTGCTGGGTCACGTACCCGGTAAGCACCGCCTGCACCTGAAGCTCCGCTCCAGCCGTCACAGGATTCACGCCCCGGCCTTTGTACCGGCTCACGGAGCTCCGCGCCATCACGCGTAGTCGTCGAAGGCGGGATAGGCTGTTAATGATGCTTTCGGCGACCCCATCGCTCAAGTATTCCGTGTCTCCCTGAACGCTCCTGTTTTCGAACGGTAGCACCGCGATCGAGTCAACCCGGACCTTGCGCCGTCGAACGCGGCTGCTTCGCTTCGTCCGGGATTTCGCGCCGGCAGCCGCGGGTTCTGCCGGCTGCTGCAGTGCGTTCAAATCGGCGAGCAATTCCCGCCCCGACGGATACCGAAGCGCCGGATCCTTCTCGAGGCACCGCTCGATTACGCGTTCGAGCCCGGCCGGCAGCGCGGCGTTCACCCGGGATGGCGCCCGGGGAGTTGCGTGCAGGATTTCGTCGGTCAGATCGCGACTTCCCGGCCCCAGAAACGGCCGGTAGCCTGCGGCCATTTCATACAGCAGCACGCCGAACGAAAAGATGTCGGTCCGCGCATCCACTTCTCGTCCCAGCACCTGTTCGGGAGACATGTAGGCGATCGTCCCGACCATGGTGCCCGTCAGTGTGACCGGATCGTCCGCAGCAGGAGGCTCGGGCTCGGGTTCGGCATCGCCCACCACCGTCTGTTCGAGGTTGGCCTGTCCCGCCTCAACGATTTTCGCCAAACCGAAGTCCACCATCTTCGCGGAACCGCCGGACGTGACAAAGATATTGGCCGGCTTGATGTCGCGGTGCACGATGCCTTTCGCGTGGGTGGCTTCCAGAGCGCTCGCGATCTGGAGGGCGAGATTGAGCAGCTCCGGGATGGGTACGGGCTTCTTGCCCATGAATGTCTTGAGCGGCTGCCCCTCCAGACGCTCCATCACGATGAAAGGTGCGCCTTCGAATTCTCCGATGTCGTAAATCGTGCAGATGTGCGGATGGTTCAGCGCCGATGCTGCGCGGGCCTCTCGCTGGAAGCGCTCGAGCGCATGTGGATCGCCGGAAACCTCCGTCAGGAACTTCAGCGCCACCTTTCGCCCCAGGCGCGTGTCTTCAGCCTCGTAGACGATTCCCATGGCGCCCTTGCCGATTTCGGCAAGCACGCGATAATGCGACACCTCTTTTCCGATCATGGGCTCCGCATTCATTCCAGGAACCGTCCGCTTCGAGCGATGCTGCCGGCCTTCATCGATTCAGGTGCACACCGAATTGAGACTTGCTGGAGTCCTGGGCGTGACTGAGCCCGAGCTGTAACGCGATCGGATTAGGACTTCCGCACAGCGATAACGCGGAGAGCAGGAAACTGTTCCTAAAGGCGCGCGTTACGTTGAACCACCACAGGCTCACGGCGATCGACTCAGTAAGGTTCGCGACGCCGTGCCAGACGAACGGAGGATTCCACAGCACGTCACCCGGTTCCAGAACGGTCTCATGCCGGTCCACGAAGCGATATAGCGGACAGCTCGCATAGTCCGGATCTCTGAAATCCACCCTCGACTGCCAGTTAATACCTCGATTGGAAGCGGGATACATGAACGGTGTGTATTGCGGAGCGATCAGCACCCACTTCTTCTTTCCGTACATCTGAACGAACAAATTGCTCACGCCGGCGCAGTGAAACGAAGTCGCCGTGCCCGGCCCGCCGACGTACATCTTCGCGAGAACCCTTCGCTGCCAGGGTATCTGCTCGTTCATATGCCCGAACCTCTTGACGAACGATAGGTCTATGTCTTCTCGGAGGCCTGGGTATTTGTCCATCAACTCCAGGAATGCGCCGTACCAGGCGCCTCCTCCCGTCACATTCTTCAGGAGTTCCTGAACTTCAACGATGGTCTCAGAGGTTGAGACCGCCTCTTTGCGCCCATTCTGATTCGCCGTCCAATTCTGCCCGTCCAGCACCGCGACTTCGTCCCTGCCGCACAGTTGGTTCAAATACTCCGGCGTCCATTTCTTCACTGCCGGCCATTCCGCAGCCGCCCCTTCCAGCACCACCGGGATCCCTGGGAGAAAGTACTCGTCCAGGAACGCGCCGGGAGTGAACTCTCTCCGCCGGTCAACGGGAGAGACGCGACCTTCCCCTTTTGACGTCGCGTTTGCCAACATCCGGTCGCGCAGCCTCTCCCACCGCCGCGGCAGCAGCTTAGTTACATTGGCCTCGCCAAAAAGCCAGTCCATCGAGAACATGGACTGAAAAACCGCGCGTTCGAACGAGCCAATACACTCATCGGCTTTCAATACTCTGTCTCCTAGGGTGGTCCTATTTACGTGGAAGCCGCAGGCTAAGTCAATAAGGGCGTGAAGCAGCGTCAATGGGAGCTAAAAAGCTCCTTGGGCCCCGGGCCCGGAGCGCCTCTCCCCAATATGCTATCTTGGTGCTCTTCCCACCCGTTCTATGGCGAAGAAAACCACATCCACCGCCGCCCCCGCGCCCAAATCCCCCGCCGAACTTACTGTGGACGACATCTTCGGCGAGGGCGGGCTGCTCGAGAAGTGCCACAGCGGCTACGAATTCCGCCCGTCTCAGCTCGAGATGGCGCGTGTAGTCGAGCAGGCCTTCGACAAAAAGCGCCACGCCATCGTCGAAGCAGGCACCGGCACTGGAAAAACTCTCGCCTACCTGATCCCCGCCATCCGCAGCGGCCGCCGCGTGGTGATTTCCACCGCCACCAAGGCGCTCCAGGAGCAGCTCTTCACCAAAGACGTGCCCTTCATCCAGAAACATTTCGCGCCCAACCTGAAGGTCGCCCTCATGAAAGGCCGCGGCAACTTCCTCTGCCTCCAGAAGGCCGCGGCGCTCGAAGGCCAGCCCGTGCTGAAAGACATGGAAGAGATTGACTGGTTCAGCCAGATCCGCGATTGGTCCCACGCCAGCGATACCGGAGACCGCGTCGAGCTCGGCTTCCTGCCCGACGATTCCGACCTGTGGCACCGCCTGGACGCCCGCCGCGACACCTGCACCGGCAAAAAATGCCCCGACTTCGAGCGCTGCTTCATCACCCGCATGCAGCAGCGCGCCGCAGAAGCCGACCTGATCATCGTCAATCACGCGCTGTTCTTCGCAGACCTCGCCCTCAAGCAAGACGACTTCGGCAGCATCATCCCCGAATATTCTGCCGTGATTTTCGACGAGGCGCACGAAATCGAAGACGTAGCCAGCGACTACTTCGGCCGCAAGACCTCCGAACGCCGCTTTGACGAGCTGGCGCGCGACGCCGAGCAGGCTCTGCGCATGGCCCCCGCCGGGCAGGCTGGGCCCGCTCTGCTGCGGCGCGTCACGCGGCTGCGCGAGAAGGCGCGCACGCTCTTCGAAACGTTCCCCGAAAAAGAAGGCCGCTACGACTTCCCGCCCTCCGAGCGCGCCGCCTTCCGCGAACGCAACGCCGACGCCTACGACGAGCTCGTGAAAGCCCTGCGCGGACTCGAGACGGAACTGGCCGCCCTGCCCTCCCGCACCGAAGAACTCGGCGCGATTTCACGCCGCGCCGCCGAACTGCGCGGCGACCTGTCGTTCCTGATCGAAAGCGAAGAGAAGGGCTACGTCTATTGGTACGAGCGCCGCGGTAAAAACGTCTTCGTCACCGCCACGCCGATTGACGTGAGCGCGATCCTCCGCGAACGCCTCTTCGCCCAGTTCGACACCGTCATCCTCACCTCCGCCACGCTCGCCGTCGGCCGCAAGTTCGACTTCCTGCGCCACCGCCTGGGCGTCGAGATGGCGCTCGAAAGGGTGCTGGACTCCGAATTCGATTTCCAGAGCCAGGCCATCCTCTATATCCCCACCGGCATTCCAGACGTGCGCGACGCCGGCTTCATCAACAAAGCCTCGCAGGAAGTAATGCGGATTCTCGATGCGACCCACGGCCGCGCCTTCTGCCTGTTCACCAGCTACAACCAGATGCGCGAAATCTACGAGCGCGTGCGCCCGCGCGTGCCGTTTCCCACGCTGCTCCAAGGCACCGCGCCCAGGCCCGCCCTGCTCGAGCGTTACCGCAAGACTCCGAACGCAGTCCTGTTCGCCACCTCCAGCTTCTGGCAAGGCGTAGACGTGCCCGGCGACCAGCTCTCCTGCGTAATCATTGACCGCCTGCCCTTCGCCGTCCCCAGCGACCCGATCGTCAGTGCCCGCGTCCGCGCCGTAAATGAAGACGGCCGCAACGCCTTCCTCGAATATCAAGTCCCAGAAGCCGTCCTCGCCCTGAAGCAGGGTTTCGGCCGCCTGATCCGCTCCAGAAAAGATCGCGGCGTCTTGGTCCTCCTCGACGACCGCATCGCCCGCATGCGCTACGGCTCCGTCTTCCTCGAATCCCTCCCGCCCTACACCCGCACCCGCGATCTGGCCGACGTCGAACGCTTCATGTCCGCATCCGGCCAGGATGCTGACCCCGAGGAGCGCAGCGACGAAGCGTGAGTGCCGTAGGCGCGCTGCTTGCTGCGCCCTCCCCGGTGCGTCTCAAGTCGATCCCGGGGCGATATTCGCTGTAAAACGAGCGTCCGGACTTCTCCGCCCTCTGCCTGTTCACCTGATTGGAATAAAGGTGAGAAAACTTACTCACTGCGGTGACTTGCTAGGTATGCAGCGCCTCGACCACGTCCACCCTCGCGGCGCGAGCCGCAGGCAGCGCCGACGCGATGACCGCGGCAGCAAGCAGTAGCACGGCGGACGCGATCAAAGGCAGCGCCCCCGGCATTTGCACGTCCGCAACGTACTTGCCGATCGAACGTGCGAAGGCAAATCCAACCACCACGCCTGCCCCCACGCCGATCCCCGCAATCAGCAATCCCTCGAAAAGAACGTCGGTCAGGATGCTGCTCGGCTGCGCCCCCAGCGCCAGCCGGATTCCGAATTCACGCGTGCGCCCGCTCACGGAAAACGCCAGCACGCCCGCGACTCCCACCACGGAAATCAGCAGCGCCAGCGTGGCGAATCCGCCGAACACAACGGCATTCAAGCGGTCGGGCGTCAGGACTTCCGCGCGAATGTCTTCGAGCGTGCTGGCCCGCTCGACCGGCTGGTCCGCCGCCATCTCGTGCACCGTGCGGACGATCGCAGGAACCAGCGCGTAAGGGTCATTCTTCGCGCGCACAAACATGCGGCCGTTAAAGCCTTCCTGGTCGGACGGTTGGTACACCATCATGGTGGGCGCCGGAATGATGTTTTCATCGTCCACGTCCGGCACGACGCCCACGATGCGCCGCGGCTCGTAGCTGATGCCGATAAATTTCATCACGCCGTCGGTCCACCGCAGGTTCCGGTTCAAGGCCTCCTGCCCGGGGAACAGCCGCTGCGCCACGCTACGGTTGATGATCACCACGCGTTCGGCGCCGTCGCGGTCGCTGTCGGTGAAATCGCGGCCTTCGAGAAGTGGCACGCCCATGGTTTCGAAATATCCAGGCGTTACCGTGCGGAACCGCGCGCGCGGATCGTCCTGCCCGTTCTCTCGCGTCGCCCCTTCCACCGTGAAGGTGAAGCTGATGCCCAGTTCCCGGCCATCGCGCCAGGGAACGCTGAATCCGGAGGCTACGTGGTCAACTCCCGGCAGGGTGCTGACGCGCCTCTGCACTTCGCGGTAGAAATCGCGCACCTGCTCCGGCGTCCGCCCGTACGATCCGGTGGGCCAGCGCCTTCAAGTCAACGGCAGGTGGATGCAGGTCGTCGGCACCGCCAGGCTCTCGAAGTACCGCAGCTTCATGGAAACGCCGCAGCCGTTTTTCTACGTTCCTCTGCGCCAGAATTTTGGGATGCAGGCCTGCCTCGAAGTGCGCACCGCGCAGCCGCCCCAGAACATCTCGGCACTGCTCGCTCGCGAGGTCCGCGCGCTCGACCACGATTTGCCGTTCTATGAAGCCATCCGCATGCGCGAACAGGTGGATCGCTCGATGGCCGCGCCGCGGGTCGCCGTCACTCTGCTCACCGTTTTTGGCGGCCTCGCTCTTGCGCTAGCCGCCGTCGGACTCTACGCCGTCATGTCCTACGCCGTCTCGCAGGGAACGCGTGAGCTCGGACTGCGCATGGCGCTCGGCGCCTGCGCCTCCGACCTGCTGCGCCTCGTCGTCTCCCAGGGCCTCGTCCTGACCGCCGGCGGCGTCCTGCTCGGCACGGGCGCGGCGCTGGTCCTCACTCGTCTGCTCGGCTACCTGCTATACGAGGTCAGCCCGCGCGACCCCGCGGCCTTCGGCGCATCCTTCGCAATCATGACCGTCGTAGCCTTCGTCGCGTGCATCCTTCCCGCGTGGCGCGCCACACGCATCGACCCGCTCCGCGCCCTGCAGTCGTAGGCGCACCCATTTCGTACCGCCGGCTTCTAGCCGGCGTCTCTTCCTTCTTTGGAGAGTAGGCGACGACTGGCGCCCGCATGTAGCACGCAGCCCCGGCCTTCAGGCCGGCATTTGTCCGGCCGGCGTCGCGTCACTTATCGCCGAAGATCGGTCTCGCCATCTCTTCCGCGGACGCCGACTGCGGATGCTCCGCCTTCCAGCGCATGGCTGCGGTGATGCGCGTGCGCCCGCTCGGATGATCGAAAAAGAAGAACTCCTCAACCGGGCCGGGATCAAGCTTGCGGTATTCTCCCAGCAGCATGTCCACATTGGCCTCGCCGTCGGGTTGCTGGGCTGCGTTTAAGCCGTACATGTCCGCCTCATATTCCATGGTGCGCGAGATGGTGTTGGTCACCGGCGTCAACAGAAAGAAGTAGAGCGAGAGCACGATCGTCGCGAGGGGCAGCACGGCCACGTCGTGGACTCCCCGGACATCCCACTTCTCGCCCCAGCGCGACAGACTCCAATGGATGCCCCGGTCCAGAAGGGCGAACCCGATCACGATCAGCACGCCAAACAGTACCAGTGACTTGTTCGCATGATTCAGCACGTAGTGGCCCATCTCATGCCCCATGGTCGTTTCGATTTCAGGCAGCGTGCAGCGCCTCAGCAGATTGTCGTTCAGCGAAATTCGCAGCGTCCCGGCAAACCCGCTCACGTTCGCGCTCACGCGGTTCGATTGCTGCGACGCGTCGAACTCGTAGATATTGGTGGCCGGAATTCCGTTGGCCCGCGCCAGGCTGAGAATCGGATCCTTGATGTGCGCATCCTCGAGCGTCGTGTACGTGTTGAAGAGCGGCGCGATATAGACCGGCGCGATCAGAATGACGAACGCGATAAACAGCATCGTCAGCGCCGCGCCCCACATCCACCAGTTTTTCCCCAGCCGCCTCACCAGCCCAAAGAGCGGCACCACCAGAATCGCTCCCAGCACCACGGCCACAATCAGCCCCACCATCTGATCGCGCATCCACGCGCCGAAGGTCTGATTCAGCAACCCGTACGTGTGCTCGCGGAAGTAGTTTTCATAGAGAGCAAGGGGAAACGTGAGGATCGACACAAGCAGAATGAATTGAACCCAGTACACCGCCGTTTGCAGAGGCCGGAAGCGCCCCAAGGAGAAGGGAATGATGCGTTCCGCCAGATTGCGCATTCCCGCCGACCAGCGGAATTGCAGGAGCAGCCACATCACCACCACCGTGGAAAGAAAGTCCCACAGCAGCAGCCAATAGCCGCCCTCGAAATAGGCGTCGGAGCGCGCGCGCTGCGCAGTCGGCATCTTGGCCAGATAAGCCTCAACCGCCGCTCCGACGTCAAACGCTGGCGCCGTCGCAGTCTGGGGAGGAACAGCGGCCGAACTGGGTGCGCCTGCTTGCCCTGACGAAGGAAGGGCCTGCCCATTTTGTAGCGCCGGCATCTTGCCTGTCCTGACAAAGGAAGGGCCGGCCCCGGCTCCGATTATCGCCGCCTCAATCCGCGGGGCGTGCCCCGACACGGGGAGGGCTTGCCCTGACGCAGCAAGGGCTTGTCCTGACGCAGGAAGGGCTTGTCCTGACGCAGGAAGGGCCCGCCCATACGCGGTAGCGGGAAGGAACAGAACTAGCAAAAGCAAACAGCGGCCCGCCCGATTCATCAACACCTCCCGTGATTTCTTAACGGAGTATACGCGCGATATTCAGCCGTTCGCCGGGGCTTACCCGCCTGTACCTCCAGTCCTCACGAGGGTAGGATCCTTACCCTGAGGAGCGCAGCGACGAAGGGCGAGTGCCCGTAGGGGCGCTGCTCGCTGCGCCCTCTTTGCTTTCGACCGCGGACTCTTGCGCGCCTCCCTATTGCCATGTGACCTTGCAACCATGAAGACGACCGTCGAAATCCCTGACGCCATCTATCGTCGCGCGAAATCCGTCGCCGAGCAGCGCGGAATTCCCCTCCGCCAGTTTGTAACCGAAGCGGTCAAGGAAAAGTTGGCTGGCGCCACCCGGGCGGGCGAAAAAACCTGGGTGAAACATATGGGAAAGCCAAAACACCTCCACAAGGAGACGGAGCGCATTAACCGTTTGATCGAAGGGGATTCCGAGAAAACCGACACGGAG
>DATFZR010000459.1:0-13731 GCA_035314265.1 Candidatus Acidiferrales bacterium | reverse complement strand
GCAAAAGTGGCGCGAGAGAGGCTAAAGAATGCCAAGGCACCTTAGAAGCCCCCTCAACAACCCGGCCCAAACGTCACCTCGTTGGGTTCGCCCCCGTGTCTATTCTTCCACACATTTTACTCTTGCATTATCTATCTCGGTGTGCTAGGATGTAGGCTGCTAAAAGGAGGCGCGGACATCAGGAGCATCAGTCCCTGCCCGGGAATCCCACAAACAGCAAGTCCTCCAGATTCTGCACTTACTCACGAATCCGCTGGTCGGCCACCCGTAAGCCCTGCGGAACGTGTGGCTTAGAAGCAACCACCTGAATCCCCTATGAGCAACCATCCCGATCTGCAAGTCACGTGGAATCAAGTGTTTGCGCAAGCCATCTCGTACTATCTATATTGTAATCAGTTGTTTGCGCAATTCGGAGGGGGAGGGGGGCGAAATGGGGAAAAGAGCAAACCCTCGCTTCCTTGGTTGCTCCCCATATTGGCCGTTGAGCTCGCCACGATCCGCCTCTACAGTGCTCGCTGAGGTCCCTCTATGACACCCAACATCGAAACCATCGCCGTGCACGCCGGATGCGAGCCCGATCCCGCAACCGGAGCGCTTGCTCCGCCGATCCATCTCTCCACCACCTTCGAGCATGGACCGGCCACGGAAATCCTGCACGGATACACGTACGTGCGGGACGAAAATCCCACGCAGGACCGTCTTGAAGCCGCGCTTGCGCAACTGGAATGCCCGCGCCAGGGCAAGCGCGGACATGAACTGGTCCGGCTTGAAGGCAGTGGCGAGCGGCTAGTGGCGAGTGGCGAGCAAAGAACCGAGGGAGCAAGGAGCGAGAAGGGAGACGTCGCGGCCAAGGCAAGAGAAGCGACGACAGGCGCACTTGTCTTTGCTTCGGGCATGGGCGCGTCCGTGGCGCTGCTGCAAACGCTCGAGCCGGGCTCCCACGTGATTTTTCCCGAAGACGTTTACGTGCACGTGCGCGTGGCGCAGCAGGACTACCTGCCGAAGTGGGCGATATCCGCGACGGTTGTAGACATGGAAGATCCGGAAGCCGTCGCACGCGCCATCCGTCCGGAGACGAAACTCGTCTGGCTCGAGACGCCCTCCAACCCGCGCATGAACGTCACCGATATCGCCGCGGTGGTGCAGGCAGTGCGCGCGAGCGTTGCTCCGGCCGCCCTGGTATCGGTGGACAATACGTTCGCCACGCCGATTCTGCAGCGTCCGCTCGAACTCGGCGCGGACGTCTCCCTGCACTCGACAACAAAGTACTGCGGCGGGCACAGCGACGTGCAGGGAGGAGTCCTGGTATTAAAGGCGAAAGGGGAGTTATACAAGAAGCTGTACCACACCAGAATGGTTCTAGGAGCCGTTGCCTCTCCGTTCAATTCCTGGCTGGTGCTGCGCGGGCTGCGCACGCTGCCCATACGCATGGAGCGGCACGCCGCAAATGCGATGGCCGTGGCCAAAGCGCTTGAAGGGCACAAGCGCATCGAGCGCGTGTTCTATCCTGGCCTGGCGTCGCATCCGGGTCACGAGATCGCCGCGCGGCAGATGAAGGGTTTTGGCGGGATGCTGTCTATCCTGGTGCGCGGCGGGTGGGACGAGGCTGTATCAATGGCAGCAAAGGTACGGCTCTGGCGCAATGCGACGAGCCTTGGCGGCGTGGAGAGCCTGATCGAGCACCGCGCCTCGGCCGAAGGGCCGGGGACTACTTCGCCAAAGAACCTGCTGCGGCTGAGCGTAGGGCTCGAGCATGCGGATGATCTGGTGGCAGACCTCATGCAAGCGCTTGGCTGATGCGGAGTGTAGCGCAGGGCGACGAGTTTTGAGCCCTGCGGATCGTTCTTCTTTCCGAAGGATTCGATGAAGCAGAAGAGAAAAACCGGAAAACGGTCTGCCGCAGCGAGCCGCGCTGCTCACGCTCCCGCCACGAAGCCCACGGCGAAGCAAGCCCGCCGCGGCGGGCCTGGGAAAAGCGGCAGCCCTTCCTACGTCAGGGTAAACAAGCTGCCGCACTCCACAGGCCGCACTCCCGACGTCGCCGTCATCGGCGCCGGCGCCTTTGGCGGTTGGACGGCTTGGCACCTCGCGCGCCGCGGGGCGCGCGTGGTGCTCGTAGACGCGTGGGGCGCGGGGAACCCGCGCGGCACCTCCAGCGGCGAGGCGCGCATCCTGCGCTTCTCCTACGGCGAGAAGTCGCTGTACAGCGAGTGGACGCATCGCGCGCGGGAGTTATGGGTTTCCTGCGAAAAAGATTGGGGTATATCGCTGTTCACCCCCTGCGGGATGCTCTGGATCTGGCGCGGAGAGAACGAGCACTACCGGGCGAGCGCGGCGGCGCTCGACCGGTTGCACGAGCCGTGGGAAATGCTCGAGGCGCGCGAGGCGGCGCGCCGCTTCCCGCAGGTGGCCATGGACGCGGACGAATCCGCGCTCTACGAGCCGGGCAGCGGCTTCCTGCGCGCGCAACGCGCCACGCAGATCGTCGCGGCGCAGGTGGCGCGGCTGGGCGGCGACGTGCGGGTAGGATGGGCAGCATCCCCCGAGGCAAATCAACTGCCCGAGGGCGCACACATGGGTGCGCCCCTACGGAGCGTGCGCGTGGCGCACGCGGGCGGCGGCGCGACTGAGGAACTCCGCGCCGGGGCCTTCGTCTTTGCCTGCGGGCCGTGGCTGCCGCAGATCTTCCCGCGCCTCCTCGGCCGCCGCATCGCCGTCACGAAGCAAGACGTCTTCTACTTCGGCGCGCCGGCCGGCGACGCGCGCTTTGACGCGCCGCTGATGCCCGCCTGGGCGGACTACGACTCGGAATTCTACGGCACACCCGGCTGCGACGTGTGCGGCTTCAAAATCGCCAACAATCAGGGCGAGGCCGGGTTCGATCCCACCACCGGAGAGCGCGAGGTGGCGCCGGAAGCGCTCGCCGCCGCGCGCGCCTATCTCGCGCGGCGTTTTCCCGCGATGGCGGGCGCGCCGCTGGTGCGCACGCGCGTATGCCAGTACGAGCGCACCCCGGATTCGCACATCGTGCTCGACCGTCACCCGCAGTGGGAGAACGTGTGGATGGCGGGCGGCGGCTCGGGCCACGGCTTCAAATTCGGCCCCGCGCTGGGAGAATTTCTGGCCGGGCTCGTGCTCGATGGCGGACGCGAGAGAATCCCCGCGCCGCTGCGCCTGGGCGCCAGTGTCCATCCGGAAACCGGAGAGCTGCGCGAGAAGGGAGCGTATTGACAGGAACTCCCCGAGAAATTGTTTCGAATCTCCGCGAATATCGCCGCCTAGAATGGGGGCATGAAGCTGCGCACTCTCTCCAGACCGCGCCTGCTCCACTGCCTGCTCCTCGCCGCCACTGCCGCGGCGGTCGCGGGCGCGTCGTGCCAGCGCTTCGAGTACGTGAGCATGCGCCCGCTCGAGGAGGCCGGCTTCCGCTACAGCTCCATCCAGCAGCTCGAACAGCTCGAGCTGACGAAAGCCGAGGTGGCCGAACTGGTGAAAGCGGCGAAAGGCGGCGTGGGGGAGGCAACCTGCGTCCTCCTGATCCACGTGGCGCGCGGGCAGAAGACGCGCTTTGCGGATGGCGATGCGGCGGCGGCGCTGCACGCCGCGGGAATCGCCGACCCGGCGATCGTGGAGCTGGCGCAACTGCGGCAGCTCGGGCCCTGGGAAGGAGAAGCCCAGGCCATCCGGCTGACGGGCACCTCGGACCGCGTGATCGTTGCCATAGCGCGGCGCCGCGCCGCCGGCCAGCCCGCGCCGTCGGGAGCATCGCTGGCGCGGATGAAAGACGCCGGCGTGAGCGAGGCCACCATCATCGAGCTGATCAACCGCGGGATTACCGACACGGACGCCGCGAGCGTCGAGTGGCGCAAAAAGCGCGGCTGGAAGGACGAGCAGATCCTCCGCGACTTCCCGGCGAAGCCCTGAGCGCAATTCGGCGGGCGCCGGCGGCCGCGCCGCTTCCACAGACTGCGAAGCGCGCGCCATTTGCGGCGTGAGGCGGGTTAGAATCTGGCCATGTTCACTGCCTGTGTGTTGCTCTGGAGTTGGAGGCGCTCATGAGGGACTTCAACAGCCTCACCGAGAAAGAGATTCTCGCGCTGGCCATTGCGCTCGAGGAAGAGCACGAGCGCGTCTACTCCGACTATGCGGAAGGCCTGCGCGAGAGTTTCCCGGCCACTGCGGCGATGTTTGAGGAAATGCGCAAGGAAGAAACCGCGCATCGCCAGAGGCTGATCGAGACCTTCCGATCGCAATTCGGCGAGCACATCCCGCTGATTCGCCGGCAGGACGTGAAGGGATTTGTGCCCCGCCAGCGGCTGTGGCTCACCCATCCCGTGCAGTTGAACAAACTTCGCGGCCAGGCCAGTGCGATGGAGATCGAGACGCGGCGGTTCTACGAACGCGCCGCGGCCCGCTCGCAGGATGCGCGCATCCGCCAGTTGTTCGGCGACCTGGCGCAGGAAGAACGCGAGCACACCCAGCGCGCCCGCGAGCTGGGCGATCAGAAGCTGGGGCCAAAAGAACTGCTGCAGGAAGACGATGCGAAGCGGCGGCTCTTCGTCCTGCAGATCATCCAGCCGGGACTCGCGGGGCTGATGGACGGCTCCGTCTCCACGCTGGCGCCGGTGTTCGCCGCCGCTTTCGCCACGAGGAACAGTTGGGATGCGTTCCTGGTGGGCATGGCCGCTTCGGTGGGCGCGGGCATCAGCATGGGATTCGCGGAGGCGCTCTCGGACGATGGCAGCCTCACCGGGCGCGGCCGGCCGCTGCTACGCGGCACCGTCGAGGGGCTGATGACCACGCTCGGCGGCATCGGACACACGCTGCCGTTCCTGATTAAGGATTTTCGCCTGGCTATCGGCGTTGCTGCCGTGGTGGTGATTTTCGAGCTGGGCATCATTTCGTGGGTGCGCCACAAATACATGGACACGCCGCCGCTCACCGCGGCCCTGCAGGTGGGCGTGGGCGGCGCGCTGGTGTTCGCTACCGGGATTCTGATCGGCAGCTCGTAGCTGCATCGAGATGGAGAAAGGCGCGCAGGCTAAAGCCTGCGCCACTTGTGCTATCGTTCGCAAAGTTCAACCGGGGAGAAGAAACGTGAGACAGGTGATCGCCACAGACACCGCACCTAAAGCCATCGGGCCGTATTCACAGGCCATCCGCTCGGCGGGGCTGCTGTTCCTGGCCGGGCAGATTCCGCTCGATCCCGTCACCATGCAGCTCGTCGAAGGCGACATCGCCAAGCAAACCGAGCGCGTGCTGGAAAACGTCAAAGCCATCCTTGCGGCGGCCGGCAGCTCGCTCGACCGCGTGGTAAAGACCACCGTGTTCCTGAAAGACATGGGCGAATTCGCCGCCATGAACGAGGTGTACGGGCGCTACTTTCCGCAGAACCCTCCGGCGCGCTCCACGGTGGAGGCCGCGCGGCTGCCGCGCGACGCGCGGATTGAAATCGAGGTTATCGCCCTGGCGTAGTTCTTGAGCGAGGTGCTCGTCGTGAAATTCCCAGCTGGTCTGAAAACGAAGGAAGGACCGTGGACCGCGAAACCGTGAAGGAATACGTGACGGACGCGCTCCGCTACTGGGAGCCGCGCCGAATCGTCTACAACGGAGTGCTGGTCGCGGTCGTGGTCGCGTACTTCGTCATCTACCGCTCACACGCCATAGCTGGCTTTTCCGTTGATTCTCTGCTCGGGTTATTTCTGCTCGCCGTGCTCGCCAATGTGGCTTATTGCGCCGCTTATCCGGTGGATTTTCTGTGGCAAGTGTCCGGTTTCCGCGAGGAGTGGAGGCGTCGTCGCTGGATCCTGCTGCTGATTGGAATATCGTTCGCCGCGATTCTGGCCCGCTTTTGGGCTGTCGCAATGTTTTCGAGCTCCGGATAATTGCGTGCCGTCCACCTTCATTAAAATCATATTCGTTGTCGGGCTGATTGGTTCCTTTAGCGGCTTCGTGTCGCCTCCCGTCGCGCTCACCGCGGGAATTCTGTTCGGGTTGACGCTCGCGCACCCATACGAAGAGCAATGCCGGCAAGCCACCAAGTATCTGCTGCAGGGATCGGTGGTGGCGCTGGGCTTCGGAATGAACCTGCAGGAAGTGCTGAAAGCCGGGCGCAGCGGGTTCGTCTATACAGCGCTGGGCATCAGCTTCGCGCTCGCCGCCGGCCTAGCGCTGGGAAGGCTGGTGCGCGTGCCGGGCACGCCCTCATTTTTGATTTCTTCCGGCACGGCGATCTGCGGCGGCAGCGCGATTGCCGCGGTTGCGCCCATCCTGCAGGCCAGCCCGGAGGAGATGTCGGTGGCGCTGGGCACCGTGTTCATCCTGAATTCCATCGCGCTGCTGATTTTTCCGGCGATCGGATGGGCGCTGCACCTGACGCAGGAGCAATTCGGACTGTGGGCGGCGCTGGCGATCCACGACACCAGCTCGGTGGTGGGCGCGGCGGCGAACTATGGCGCCGTGGCGCTGGTGATTGCCACCACGGTGAAGCTGGCGCGCGCGCTGTGGATTGTGCCGCTCGCTCTGGCCACGGCGGCGGCGCGGCACACGAAATCGCGTTTGCAGCTACCGTGGTTCATTCTGTTTTTCTGCCTGGCCGCGGTGGTGAATTCGTACGTGCCGGGCGCGGGCGGTGTGACTCCTTTGCTGAGCAAGGCGGGTAAGCTCGGCCTGACCGCGACGCTCTTTCTGATCGGCACGGGAATCTCGCGAGCGGCGCTGCGTGAGGTGGGCTGGCGGCCGCTGCTGCAGGGCGTGCTGCTGTGGATCCTGGTCGGCGCGGGCTCGCTCGAGCTGATTCGCGCCGGCGTCATCGGCTTTGGTGGGTAAGGAGTGGTTCTATATCTCCGGTGGCCGCCCGGACGGACTGGAGGAATCCGTTTCTCATCGTCACAGCCGGAGGCTTTGATCTCAGGTTTGAAGGGGAAGACACCAGCTTGCCGCCGAATCTTCGGCCTGAAGGCGCTCTGTGCTACGATAAAAGTCTTCCGAATGGGCCTGTAGCTCAGGTGGTTAGAGCGCGCCCCTGATAAGGGCGAGGTCGGATGTTCGAGTCATCCCAGGCCCACCATCCTCTCAAGCTGGCGCTGGCCAGCCCGGGAATCAACCGTCTGTGTGCCGCGATTCTGACGCTCCTTGGATGCTGGGCAGTTGCGGCGATTCTGCACGAGCCGGTCCCGCGCATTCACGACGAATTCGGCTACGTTCTGCTGGGAGATACGCTGGCTCACGGGCGATTCGCCAATCCTTCGCCGCCGCTTCCCGAGTTCTTTGATACCTTCCACGTGCTGGTGCGTCCGGTATACGCGTCGAAGTATTTTCCGGCCCAGGGGATCTTCATTGCGATCGGCCAGAAGCTCACGGGACATCCGGCCGTGGGCGTGTGGCTCAGTTCCGCGCTGGCGGTGGCCGCGACGATGTGGATGCTCGAGGTATGGATTGGGCCGGGGTGGGCGCTGCTCGGCGGGCTGCTGATGTTTCTCCAGTGGGGAGTTTACAGCTACTGGAGCCAGACGTACTGGGGAGGCATGCCGGCCGCGTTGGGCGGAGCGCTCGCATTCGGAGCGGCGCGGCGTTTGTGGGACGAGCTTTCCTGGAAGAACTCGGCCTTGCTGGCGCTGGGAATCGTCATTCTGGTGAACAGCCGCCCGCTGGAAGGATTTCTCGCGCTCCTGCCGGTAACGGTATTTTTTATTTCTCACGTCTTGCGGGAAGGGTTATGGAGACGGCGGCAATTCTGGAGCAACCTCATTCTGCCGGCGATGATTCTGCTCGCCCTCGGAGCGTTCCTCACCTGCTCCTACAATCGCGCGATTACCGGCTCGCCGTGGAAGCCTCCCATGCTGTTGCATGGGGAGCAATACCAGGAGGCGCCGCAGTTCAGCTTTCTTCCGTTGGGCCCGAAGCTGAGCTACAGCAGTCCGTGGGTTGCGCGCCTTTATGAAGTGGACGAGATGCGGCTGTACCAGGCGAAGCGCGACCCCAGGCTACTGGTCACCGGCCTCGTCACCATGTTTGCGAGCTGGTGGCAGTTTTATTGCGGAATCCTTTTGAGCGTGCCGTTGGTGCTGCCGGGACTCTTGCGCCGGGGAGGCATACGTTATCTGCAGGCTGCGCTGCTGATTGCGCTGGCCCTGCTGTGGTTTTTCGCTGACCCGGGGTCCGTGCTGCTTCGCGGCGTTTTCGATCTTCTCGTTCTCGGCCAGATCGCGCTGCTGTGGGTGGTATTTGAAGGGTTCTGGCCGAGGCTGGCAGTGGGCACGACTGCGCTGGTGCTGCTCGAATCGCTGTTCGTCAAATGGTTTTTCCAGCACTACTTTGCTCCCGCCGCCTGCCTCGTGCTGTATCTGGAGGTGGAAGGGCTGCGGCGCATGTGGCATTGGAATCCACAGCCGGGCGCGGTACGCGCGCAGAGCCCCGGCGCGAGGCGCGCCGCGCGAAGCCCGCAGGCGCAGACGCCGAAGCCCGGCGAATCGCCGGCTCTCTGGCCGCGGAAGCTAGTCGTTGCCCTTCTGGTTTTGTGCGCGGTCTCACTGGTGTGGAAGGTGGAGACGCGAATCCACGGATTCCCGCAGGGGAACCACGATCCGGACGTGTTGACGCTGCGGTTGAAAGACTGGAGCCTTCAACGGGCGGCGTTCCAGCAGTGGCTGGAGCTGCGGCCATCGCCCCAGCTCGTGTTCGTACGGTACTCGCCGCAGCACGACATAAATGAGGAGTGGGTGTACAACCACGCGGACATTCTGCACGCGCAGGTGATCTGGGCGCGTGATTTGGGCGTGGAGCGGAATCGCGGGCTGATCGAGCAGCTTCCGGACAGGACCGTCTGGCTCCTGGAGCCTGAGGGGCAACGCGCGCAACTGATTCCCTACGCCAGGATTGATCCGCGGGCGCCGCAAACAGTCCCGTTGAAGCCCGTTTCACCGGCCGGGCAGGACAAGCTGAACTGGTGAGGTTCAGGCCTCGCTCCCGGCGCCGCTTTTCCGGGTTACGGCAGCAGTTCTTCGGCGATCGCTACCGAGGAATACATGGGGAAGATGCTTTGCAGCCGGGCGATTTCCAGCACCAGGCGCACCTTTTCGGGCACGGAGGCCAGCACCAACTGGCGGTTGGATTTGGCCAGGCTCACGTGAATCTGCAGGAGCGCGCCGACGCCGGAGGAATCGATATATTCCAGGTCGCCCATGTCGAGGATCAGCGTGTTGGCCGTCTCTTTGCGCGCGGCGGCGAGGAACGAGGGAACGGTTTCGATCCCCAGGCGCCCGGAGAGGCGCATAAGGCGCCGTCCTGGGCGCGAACCGTTGGCTGGGGCGATGTCCAAGGCAGGCCGCGTCATGGGGTGGCATTGTAGCGGAAAAAGCCGCTCGTGCATAAGCTGAAAGCACTTTTTTGCCTTTCGGGCGGGCTGACCCAACGGGCTGACCCAAGTTGACCCATCGGTGTATCTCCCCGCGCAGGGCTGCGGCCGGGCTCCGCGCGCTCATGCTAGACTCGATTGCTTCGCCCGCCGCGGCGGAGTGCGTCTATGTCCAAACAACTCTTCGGAACCGACGGAATTCGCGGCGTGCCGGGCGAGTACCCGCTCGACGACGCCACTCTGGAAGCCGTGGGCGGAGCCCTGGGCGCCCTGCTGCGCGCCGAGGGAGGCGCGGAACGCCCGCGCGTGCTGCTGGGAATGGACACGCGGGAATCGAGCGGCCACCTGGCGGGACGTCTGGCGCGCGGCGTAAAGGAAGCGGGCGCCGACGTAGCTTCCGCGGGAGTCATCTCCACCCCGGGGGTGGCCTGCCTGGTGCGCGAGAACCATTTCTCGGCGGGCGTGGTGGTTTCCGCCTCGCACAATCCGTACACCGACAACGGCATCAAACTCATCTCTTCCCAGGGCACAAAGTTTTCCGACGTGGTGGAAGCGGCGCTGGAGAGAGACATCCTGCGGCGGCGGGAAACGGCGCACGGAGTGGCGGACGCCCTGGTGCCGGCGGACGCGGCGTTGGACGCGCAGTACCTCGAATACCTGCGGCGGTTCGTGCTGTCGGGCGCGCGTCTCGATGGGCTGCGGCTGGTGCTCGATTGCGCGAACGGCGCGGTGAGCGAATTGGGCCCGGCGCTGTTCCGCTCGCTGGGAGCGCAGGTGACGGCCATCCACAACCGGCCGAACGGGAAAAATATCAACGACCACTGCGGCTCGCTGCATCCGGAAGACCTGCAGCGGAAGGTGCTCGAAACCGGAGCGGATCTGGGCGCGGCGTTTGACGGCGACGCGGACCGCGCGCTTTTCGTATCGAGTTCCGGGCGCATTGTGGATGGAGACGCCGTGCTGTTTATCTCCGCGCGGCATATGAACGCCACGGGCACGCTGCGTTCCGGGACGGTGGTGGGAACGACTATGTCCAACCTGGGACTGGAACGCGCGCTGCAGGCAGAGGGCATCCGGCTGGCGCGCGCGGCGGTGGGCGATCGCTACGTATTTGAGGAAATGCAGCGGTTGGGCGCAAATTTGGGCGGGGAGCAGTCGGGGCACGTGATTTTTCTGGACGATTCCATCACGGGCGACGGGCTGCTGACCGCGGTGATCGTTTCGAGCCTGATCGCGCTCGAAGGGCCGCTGGACGCGCTGGCGGCGGACTTCAAGGTATACCCGCAGAAAATCGTGAACGTGCGGGTGAAGGCGAAGCCGCCACTCGAATCGTTGCCGGAGGTCTCGCAGGCGATCGCCGACGCCACCAGCAAATTGAGCGCGACCGGCCGCGTGGTGGTGCGGTATTCCGGCACGGAATCGCTGGCGCGCGTGATGGTGGAAGCGGAGCGGGCGGAGGACGTGGAACACTGGACGCAAGCGCTGGCCACGGCGCTGCGGAGTTCGATCGGCACGCAGTAGCCGTTCATCTGATTGCGCGTGGATGCACGCCCCCTTTTCACGCAGGGCGGGCTCAGGATCCCCAGGAGTGCTCAACCCATAACGCCCGGGAACTTTTCCGCCTCCCGCGACATTACAGTGGGTGAAGGTACCAGCAGAGGACAGGCAGGAATGCCTGTCCCACTGAATGCCCTATGTCCAGCGACGAAGAGCTGATGCTCGCATTCCAGAAGGGCTCCACGGAGGGCTTCACGGAGCTGTTCCAGCGCTACGCGCAGCGGCTGTATGGATTTTTCCGCAGGAGACTGGAGAATCCCACGCGCGCCGAGGAATTGACGCAGGACGTTTTTGTGGCGGTGTTGAAGGCCACGGCGCGCTGGGAGCCGCGGGCCCTGTTCCGCACCTATCTCTACAGCATCGCCGTGCGCATGCTGATGGCGGAGCGAAGAAAAGCGTACCGGGAAGTCGCCGATGCCGGGCAGGCCCCGGAGCCGTCGCAGGCGGCGCAATCGGAAACGGCGGTGTGGGTGCGCGATGCGCTGGGGCGGCTGGAAGAGACGGAGCGGGAAATCCTGCTTCTGCGGGAGTACGAGGAATTGAGCTACGAAGAAATCGCGCAGGTGCTTTCGATTCCGGTGAACACGGTGAAGTCGCGCCTGTACCGCGCGCGGATGGCGCTGCGCGAGCTGCTGGTGGCTCGGCAGCCGCGTGGCGGGACGGCCTGAGGAAAGAAGATGGATTCCACAACGCATCCTTTCGATCGCGAAGAGGTGATGGCGTATCTGGATGGCGAGCTGGCTCCAGAGCGCGCCACAGCCGCGGCAGCGCACCTGGAACAGTGCGCGGAATGCCGGACGCTGGCCACGGAGCTGCGCGCGGTGGCGCGGCAAATGGGCGAGTGGCCGGTGGAAGCATTGCCGGCGCGCGTGGGGGAAAACGTGATGCGCGCCGCGGCAGACCAGAAGCTCGCGCAGAAATTCGTGCCGCAACCGGTGCCGCGGGAGAAAAAGCCGGAGGCGAACCGCTCGAAGATTCGCTGGATGGTGTGGGGCGGTGCATTGAGCGCGGCCGTGCTTTTCATGCTGGTGATCGCTATTCCGGCCTTGCGCCGTTCCTCGGAGAGGCTCGGGGCGGCGCGAGAGGCGACGGGGCTCTCCAGCCCCACCGCGTCCGGAAACGCGCCAGCGCCTTTGCCTCCCGCAAAGCCCGCCCCGAGCGCGGGGATGCTCAGCCGCGACGAGTACAGATCAGCAAATGAGCTGGCCGAATCCAAATCCAAGAAACAGGTTGATGGGGCGCTGACGGCGAACGCCATGAGCAACACCAGGGTGGCTGGGAAGGATAGTCTGGCGGCGGATGCGAAGGAAAAGAGCGCGCCCGGACCGATGATTATCCGCCGGGCGTCGGTGGCGATGCTGACCAGGGAGTTTGACGCGGCGCGCGCGGCACTGGAAAACCTGGTGAAGGCGCATCAAGGCTACTTTGGGCAGCTCGACGTGGCGTCGCCGGCCGGAGCGGGCCGCTCGCTGACCGCCACGTTGCGCGTGCCCGCCGCGCAGCTTGACGGCGTGCTCGTCGAATTGCGGAAGCTGGGCCGCGTGCAGGAGGAAAACCAGTCTGCCGACGACATCACCGGGCAGTACGTGGACCTGACCGCGCGCCTGGCCAATGCCCGCGAGACGGAAAAGCGGCTGGTGGAAATCCTGCGCGAGCGCACTGGAAAAGTGACCGACGTCCTGCAAGTGGAGCGGGAAATCGCGCGGACGCGGCAGCAGATCGAGCAGATGGACGCGGAGCGCAAGGGGCTCGATGGCCAGGTACAGTACGCGGCCGTGGACCTGCGCATCACGGAAGAATACAAGCAGTCGCTGGAAGCGCCCAAGCCGGCGCCTTCACTCGGCACACGCATCAACAACGCCGCGGTGGGCGGCTTCCGGGACGCCGCGGATACGGTGATCGGCCTGGTGCTATGGCTGCTCGGCGCAGCGCCCTCCCTGGCGCTGTGGACCTTACTGCTGGGCTGGCCGGTCTGGCGGACGGTGCGCTGGGTGCGGCGGCGGTTCCTGTCGCTGCGGTCCGGCGTGGTGAGGGCCTACTGAGCTAGTGTCTGGTACTGCCTGAAACCAGTGCTACCTCCAGAAGAACATAGGATTGTGCAAGCGGGGATACTACAAAGTGTAGAAGCGTGGCCCACCCCCTTCGCGTGGTTTTGCTAACTACAAAGAATTGATTGGGTTAGTGGCGCAGGCGGGCAGCAGCAACGTGGCAGAGGGCTTGCTCTCTACTGGAGCAACGGTCTTGTTTATGTTTCCCGGGGAGTGGTTCCGGACGGCAGCCCGGACAAAAAGTTACAAAAGTGGGGCCCTTCCAGGGCCCCTTTTTATTTGCGCAGACCAGCCCTACTCCAATAGCGCAAAGCCCTACTCTTAGCTTTGGGGGAGTCTCGGGGCAGTTCTAGCGAAGGTCGCCCGGGTCAATTCCGTTGCGGCGCGCCTGGGCCTCGATATCGTCAATCTGCTGCTGGAGCGCGTCGCGCTTTTGCTGGTAGACCACGAGCTGATCCTGCGGCCTGACCACCTGATTGCCGTAGATGGAGTCGTCCGGCCGGTTCTTCTGGTAGTCGGGCGGCTGGTCCTGGGGCGGGAGGCTGGGCGCCTGCTGGTTGATCTTGATGGCGTTCTTACCGTCGATGGGATTCGCAAGGGCGTCCTGAATCGTGCTGATCTTCGTCTCTACGTCGGCGAGCTGCTTGCGGAGTGGCTCGAGCTTGGCGCGGTAAAACTTGGGATCCTTTTCCGGCGGGAGTTCCCCGGGCTTTGCAGGGCCGGCTACAGGGGGGGTGGCGGCGGTAGCGTCCTCGGAAGCCGGGAGAGTAA
>DATFZR010000458.1:0-4188 GCA_035314265.1 Candidatus Acidiferrales bacterium | reverse complement strand
ATCACCTGGTCTGTGAACAGGGCGATGGCGTCTGCATCGGCGGCGATCACCGCACTCAGGCGGCGATCCAGCCGGTGGGCATCGAATTCCCGGAAGACATGAGCGGGCTGCATCACTCTGCGGGTCCCCGGCAGCACGGGGCTCAACTCAACCCCGGCGCGGCTAACATCATAGGACGTTAGTTCTGCGCGGGACAATGGTACGAAAGTAATTGGCTGGCGAATCGGTCAGCCTCTCCCTAACAGTCTTTGGATCGCGCCGACGGCGCCCCGCGGCCCGGGTTTCAGGCGTTTCCGTGGCCGGCGGCCTGCCGTGCGGCGTACTCGCCCACCGCGGCATCCACTGCGCGCGTCTGGCCGCGCGTGGGCTCGCCGGTCTGCTGGTGCAGGTATTCGTGCACGTTGGCGAGCGCGGTGATCATCTCCGTCACGCCCTCGCGATATTCCTCGTTGGAATCGCGGACCAGGGCCTTCAGCGCGAACTTGGCGTCTTCGAACATCCACTCAAACGCGCCGGCTTCCAGTGGCAGTTCCTTCTGGATGGCCTCCACGGCGCGCCGCGCGCGGCTGTAGGTTCCTTCCACGAAGTGATCCAGGCAGAGGCCCTCCTGCCGCAGGGCGGGAGCCACCTCCTGGTTGCATCCTTGCATCCGGCAGAGAGCTGTTTGGCGGTCCGTCATGGTCTCCTCCGTAAGAACCGCATTCTTGGATAGAAGGGCACGCCCCGGGCCGCCCCGGGGGGGCCGCTAACCTGTGTGGAATGAGCGTGATGAAACCCATGGGCCAGTACGAATGATTTGTGGTGGAAGGCCGGAGGGGTGAAAAGGTGCCGGGATAGGAACTGGGGAGGGGATTTGAGGGCCGGCGCCGCTGGTGAGGCTGCTACGCGAAAGGGAGGGCGCCTGGGTGCGCCCTCCCCTTCGAAGGCTTCGCTTAGCGAAGGTAGATCGAGCCCGAAGAGGTTCTCAGTTCCAGCAGAGGCCCGCCATTGCCAGCGCGTCCGCGAATCTCGCGCCGGCTGAGCGTGCCCTGCACGGTGATTTCGCGGTCGGTTTGGATCGAGCCGGAGCCGGAGTGCGCGTCGAGTTCGAATCCGGCGCCCTTCGGCAATTCGACCGTCACGTTGCCGGAGCCGGTGTGCAGACGCCATTCGCCCGTCTGCTCGCCACGAGCTTCGACGTCGCCGCTGCCTGTGGTGCCGCGCACCGCGCCCTTCGCGCCGTGGACCACGATATTGCCGGAGCCGGAAGAAGCCTCGACATCGCCCGCGCCATTCATTTCCAGCTTCACGCTGCCGCTGCCTGAGGTTGCCCGCACATCGCCGGAAACGCCGTCAGCTCTTACGTTACCGCTTCCCGAGGAGAGGCGCGCGCCACTACGGGCATTGTGCAATTCCACGCCCCCCGAACCGGCGCTCAGCTCCACCTTCCCGCCCGCGTCTTCCACGCGGACGTTGCCGGAGCCCGTCTTTCCGGTCACGTCGAGTTGCAGGCCGGACGCCGTGAAATTTCCCGAGCCGGTTGCGCCCTCCAGCCGCGTCTGCGCGGGAACGTGAATTTCGTAGGAAATGCTGATGTTTCTGTAGAAGTCGCTGTCGTGCGTGAATCCCACGCGGACGGTGTTGCCCTCCTGTTCGACGGGCGGGTTCTTTTCGATCTCGCGGATGCGCTGCTCGGCATCGCCATCGTCCCAACCGTGGTTGCTGCGGATGTCCGCGTGAATCACCACGCTCGCGGAATCGCCCACGGTTACGTGGATGTTGCCGGAGCCGGTGCGCACGTCGAGCGCCACGGGTTCGGAGACCTTCAGCGTGCGGTCAAACGAGCCGTCGGCGGCGCCGGCCGGCGCGGCCCACGCGGCGGAGGCAAAGGCCGCGGCGCAAATGGCGCTAAGAATCGCCCGGCTGCGAATCGGCCTGGCGGAAATCGACCTGCTATCAATCGTTGGAGCTGCGTTCATGGGATCTCCCCTCGTCACTTATCCATACGCAAGGGGCGGCCAATAGGTTCCACACGGACTGACCCTTGCTTTGGCTTTCTTGCCTTGGCTTTCTTGCTTTGGCTTTCTTGCCCTGGCTTTCTTGGACGCTCCAATGGACCAGCGGTGAGCGGGGTGACGTTCAGGAGGCGTTTGCGCCGTGGCACTTCTTGTATTTCTTGCCGGAGCCGCAGGGGCAGGGATCATTGCGGCCGACCTTGGCGCCGGCGCGCACGGGTTTTGGCGGCTCGGCCTGCGCAGGTCCGGTGGAGAAGCGGATCTGGGCTTGCTGCCGCTTGTGTTTCTCTTCGATTTCCTTCACCTCCTGCTCCGGCTTGGCAGGCTGCATCAGGAAGAGGAAGCGCACGGTATCCGTGTCAATGCGCTCCATCATGTCTTCAAAAAGGGTGAAGGCCTCTTTCTTGAACTCGACCAGCGGGTCTTTTTGGCCGTAGCCGCGCAGGCCGATGCCTTCCTTCAGGTGGTCGAGGGAGAGCAGGTGGTCTTTCCACTGGCCGTCGACGACGTCCAGGACCACGCGCCGCTCGAGGAAGCGGATCATCTCCGTGCCGAACGTGGTTTCTTTTTCCTCGTACCTGGCCTTGACGCGTTCAACGAGCTTGTCTGAAAGCTCGTCGTGCGACATCGTTTTGGCGTCCAGGCCCGCCGTTTTCGAGTCGATGCCGAACTGGTTGAGCACTTCGAGCGAAAACTGCTGGGTGTTCCACGTTTCTCCGTGCTGGTCGCGGGGGCAATAGGTGTCTACCAACTGGAGAGCGATGTCATCCGCGATTTCCAGCACGTACTCGCGCTGCTCTTTTCCTTCCAGGATGGAGTTGCGGATCGAATAGATGGTCTCGCGCTGCTTGTTCATCACGTCGTCGTACTCGAGCAGGTGCTTGCGCATGTCGAAGAACTGGGCTTCGCGGGCCTGCTGCGCGCTCTCAATGCGGTTGGAAATCATCTTCGATTCGATGGGCACGCCTTCGGTCATGCCCAGGCGGTACATCAGGCCCTGCAGGCGTTCGCCGCCAAACAGGCGCAGCAGTTCGTCTTCGAGCGAGAGGAAAAAGCGCGATGAGCCGGGGTCGCCCTGGCGGCCGGCGCGTCCGCGAAGCTGGTTGTCAATCCGGCGCGCCTCGTGCCTTTCCGTGCCGAGCACGTGCAGGCCGCCGAGAGCCACCACCTCGTCGTGTTCCTGCTGGCACTCCTTGGCGTACTGCTCGTACATGGGCTTCCAGGTTTCTGCCGGCACTTGAAAGATTCGCCCTTCCACCTGGAACAGCACCATAGCGCCCGTATTCGCGTCGGCAGACACCAGCGGAGGCGCCGCCGCGACGGGCAGAGCCAGCTTGTTTTTCAGGCAGTACTCGCGCGTCAGGGCCTCCGGGTTTCCGCCCAGCAGGATGTCTGTGCCGCGGCCGGCCATGTTTGTGGAGACGGTCACGGCGCCCTTGCGCCCTGCCTGTGCAATCGTGTGCGCCTCGCGCTCGTGCTGCTTCGCGTTGAGCACCTGGTGGGGAACCCCATTGCGCTTCAGAATGTCGCTCAGCAATTCCGACTTTTCGATGGAGACGGTGCCCACCAGGATGGGCTGGCCGGTGGCGTGAATCTGCTTGATGCCGAAATTCTTGCTGTCGTCTTCCTGCAGGATGCCGGTGACCGCGGCTTCAAACTTCTCACCGTCCGTGCGGTACACAACGTCTGGAAATTCGTGGCGCAGCAGCGTCTTGTTCGTGGGCACCACCACCACGTCCAGGTTGTAGATCTTCTGGAACTCGGCGGCTTCGGTTTCGGCCGTGCCGGTCATGCCGGAGAGCTTTTTGTACATGCGGAAGTAGTTCTGGAAGGTGACGGTGGCGAGGGTCTGGTTTTCGCGCTCGATTTTCACGCCCTCTTTGGCTTCCACGGCCTGGTGCAGGCCGTCGGACCAGCGCCGGCCGGGCATCTGGCGGCCAGTGAACTCGTCCACGATGATCACCTCGCCATCTTTCACCACGTATTCCACGTCGCGGTGGTAGAGGTGATGCGCGCGCAGGCCCTGCTCCACGGCGTGCAGGGTGTCAATGTGCGCCAGGTCGAACAGGTTGGGGATGCTCAGCAGGCGCTCGCATTTGCTCACGCCCTCTTCGGTGAGCGTGACGGCGTGATGCTTTTCATCCACCGTGAAGTCAATGTCCTTGATCAGCTTGGGAATGAGCTTGTCGATGCG
>DATFZR010000457.1:0-2189 GCA_035314265.1 Candidatus Acidiferrales bacterium | reverse complement strand
AGCGCGGGGACAAAGTTGTAGGGTTCCACACCCATGTTGATGAAGCGGCCGATCACGTCCACCACGTTGTTTGCGTGCACGGTGGTGAACACCAGGTGGCCGGTGAGCGCGGACTGGATGGCGATCTGCGCCGTCTCCATGTCGCGGATTTCGCCCACCATGATCTTGTCCGGGTCGTGCCGCAGGATGGAGCGCAGGCCGCGCGCAAACGTCAGGCCCTTCTTCTCATTCACCGGGATTTGCGTGATGCCGCGCAGTTGGTACTCAACCGGGTCCTCGATGGTCACGATCTTGTCTTCATCCGTCTTGATCTCGTTGATGGCCGCGTACAGCGTGGTCGTCTTTCCGGACCCGGTGGGGCCGGTCACCAGCACCATGCCGTAGGGCTCGCGGATGTACCGGCGGAACTTGGCTATGTCGTTTTCGCCGAAGCCCACCACGTCCAGCGTCAGGTTCTTGAACTTCTCGCTGAGAGTTTCCTTGTCCAGCACGCGAAGCACGGCGTCTTCGCCATGAATGGAAGGCATGATGGAAACGCGGAAATCGATGTGGCGCCCCTTGTAGCGCACGCGGAAGCGCCCGTCCTGCGGCACGCGCCGCTCGGCAATGTCCAGCTCGCTCATCACCTTCACGCGGCTGATGATCGTGGTGTGCCATTCCTTGGCGATGGGCGGCATGGCATGCACCAGGATGCCGTCAATCCGGTACTTCACCACCACTTCGCTGTCGCGCGTCTCGATGTGGATGTCGCTGGCGCGCCGCTCGAGCGCCGTAAAGATCACCGTATCCACCAGGCGCACCACCGGGCTGATTTCGGTGTCCCGCGCCAGCGTGCCCACGCTGATGTTTTCTTCGCCGTCTTCTTCGCGAACGATCTGGATCGTGAAGCCTTCGGTGGCCTGCTCCAGGATGCGCTGGGACTGCTCCGTGCGCTTCAGCAGGTCGCTGATCTGGCCCGCGGTAGCCACATGGATCACCAGCTTGCGCCCCAGCAGCAGGGAGAGCTCGTCCGTCTGCAGGAGTTGGCTGGGGTCCGCCACAGCCACCACCAGCGAGCCGTTGCGCGATTCGAGCGGCACAAAGTTGTAGCGGAACATCAGGTCGGCGGGAATCGTACGGAACAGCTCCGGATCGATGCGCTGCTCGCGCAGGTCCACAAAGGTGCAGCGGTAGCGCTCGGCCAGCTTGAGCGTGCGCTCGCGCTCCTGCTCTTCCACCGGCGGCGGAGAGAGTTTCGGGTTGTTTTCCGTTGTGCTCACGGGGTCTAGTGAACGTTTGCCCCAATCGAGAAAATCGGCAAATAAAGGGCCAGCAATATAACCAATACCACGGCGGCCATGAAGATTAAAATGGCCGGCTCGATGATGGCCACCAATGTGGAAAGGCGCGTGTTCACCTCTTCCACGTAGAAATCGGCAACGCTCGAGAGCATGGCGGAAAGCGAACCGCTGGCCTCTCCCACCTCCACCATCTCCAGCGCCATGTCCGGCAGCAGATGCAGGCTGGCCAGGCTGGTGGAAAGAGGCTGCCCTTGCCGCACGCTTTCCGCGGCGCCGCGCAGCGACTGGCCTACCAGGCGGCTTCGCACCGCGCCGGCTGCGGTTTCCAGGGCGCTCACCAGAGGGATGCCTCCCTGCAGCAGCGTGGACAGCGTCCGGCAGAGCTGCGCCACCTGAAACTTGATCCAGATGCTGCCGATCACCGGCACGCGCAGCATCAGCCGGTCCGTGCTCAGGCCGCCCTTGTCCGTGCGCGACCAGATGCTCATAAAGATCAACGACAACACCCCGAGGGCGGCTGCTCCCACGACTTCCCAGCGAAACTCCGTGGCCAGGCGCGTCACGATCACCGTGATGGTCGGCAGCTCCACGTTCAGGTCCGCGTAGAGTTCCGCGAACCGCGGGATCACAAACGTGGTGATGTAAACCAGGATCGACGAAGCCGCCACGACCAGGATGGCCGGGTAGATCAGCGCGCCCACCAGCTTCTTGCGGAAATCCGACGTCACCTTCTGGTAGCTGATGTAGGACTCCAGCACGCCCACCAGGTTGCCGCTGCGTTCGCCCGCCAGCAGCGACGTGGTATAGACGCGGTCGAAGCTCCCCGCTTCTTCAAACGCTTCCGAGATCGTGGCGCCTTCCTTCACGCGGTCGCGGATGGCCCGCAGGGTCGGCCGCAGGCGCTCGGCC
>DATFZR010000456.1:0-3295 GCA_035314265.1 Candidatus Acidiferrales bacterium | reverse complement strand
GGCCGCGCCGGCAGCACCGGAGGAGTGCCCAGGCATGGGCCGGCCGTTTCCGTCTGCCACCAGTTGTCGCCGCAAAAGCCCCACTGGCCGCTGCCGCAGAGCACGCGGTAGGCCCACTCGAAGGCTTCCGGGTTCAGCGGCTCGCCGGCGCAGGTGAAGTAGCGCAGCGACTTCACGTTGTACTTCGCGACCGGCGCGTCGCCATGGCGCATGAACATGCGCACGGCCGTCGGGGCGGTGAACATCACGGACACGCGGTAGCGCTCCACCAGTTCCCACGCAATCGCCGGATGCGGATAATCAATCGCGCCTTCGCGGAAAAGCGTGGTGGCGCCGGCGAGAAGCGGCGCGTAAACGATGTAGGAATGCCCGACCACCCATCCGATATCGGAGGTGCAGAAGAAAACATCGTCGTCGCGAATGTCCCAGAAGCGCGTCATGTGGTAGTAGGTGCCCACCATGTAGCCGCCGTGGACGTGCACCACGCCCTTCGGTTTGCCGGTGGTCCCGCTGGTGTACAGGATGTAGAGAGGATCTTCGGAATCCATCACCTCGGCGGGGCAGTCGGGCGACTGGCGATTCATCAATTCCTGAAAGTCCACCTCGCGCGCGGACTGCAACTCGACCTGAGGCTGCTGGCGCCGCATCACCACCACGTGGCGGACGTAATCGAGGCCGTCAATCGAACCATCCACGATGGCTTTGAGCGGTACCAGCTTCCCGCGGCGGTAGCCCACGTCTGCGGTGACGATTACCTCGGCGCGCGCGTCTTCGATGCGGCTGCGCAGCGCCTGCACGCTGAATCCCGCGTAGACCACGGAATGCACGGCGCCGATGCGCGCGCAGGCCAGCATGGAAGCCACGCCCTCGAGCGTCAGCGGCACGTAGAGGATTACGCGGTCGCCTTTCTTCACGCCCAGCGACTTGAGGCCGTTGGCTACGCGGCACACCATGTCCAGCAACTGCCCGTAGCTCGTTTGCCGCTCGGCGCCGTCTTCACCCACCCAGGTGTAGGCGATTTTGTTCTTGCGCCCATCGCGCACGTGGCGGTCGAGGCAGTTGTGGGTGATGTTGCACTGGGCGCCGCAGTACCAGCGAAAGGTGGGATAGGTCCACTCGAAGATCTTGTCCCACGGACGGAACCATTCGAGTTCCGCGGCGGCATCGGCCCAGAACTTCTCGGGGTCGCCGATCGAGCGCTGGTATTCGGCGGAGAAGTCGCGCATGCGGGCGCGGGCCGCAAGCTCCGCCGGCGGCTCGATCTGCCGCTCGGTGTGCAACAACTGGCTGATTTCGCCGTCAGGAGCGGTGGGGCGCGTGGCCATTGGGATTCTCCTTCAGCAGGGCGTCATCATCTGCAATCGCCCGAGCCATGTCAACGGCAGGCAGGCGCCGGGGGGCGTGCACGAACAGGAGCCCGGCCGGGAATGGCCGCGCCACTGGCCTTGCGGGATGATTCGTGGTGGAATCTCTTCCGCGGCTCGCGGGCAAACGCATGGGGGAGTGATCCGATGAAGGTGAAGTCCATCGTTTTTGACGCATACGGCACGCTGTTTGACGTTCACTCTGTGGTGCAGGCCTGCGAACGCGAGTTTCCGGGCCAGGGGGCCGCGCTGAGCCGCGAATGGCGGGCGAAGCAGCTCGAGTACACCTGGCTGCGCTCGCTGATGGCCCGCTACGAGGACTTCTCCCGCGTGACGGCCTCCGCACTTGAATTCGCCTGCGCCGCGAGCGGATTGAGTCTCACAGCCGAGGCCAAGGGCCGCCTGATGGAAGAGTACGTGCACCTGGCTTTGTTTCCCGAGGTGCGCGATGCGCTGACCGCGTTGAGCAGCCACAAGCTGGGCATTCTTTCCAACGGCTCCCCGAGTATGCTCGAAACCCTGGTGGAGAACTCCGGCCTGAAGGGAACGTTCGCCCTCATCCTGAGCGCGGACTACGTAAAATGCTACAAGCCCAGCCCTGCGGTCTACCAACTCGCGCCCACGCGGCTGAAGACCGAACGCGCGGCCATCGGCTTTGTTTCTTCGAATTACTGGGACATTTCCGGGGCCGCTTCGTTCGGCTTCCAGACCTTCTGGATCAACCGCACGGGGGCTGTACCTGACGTCCTGGGGTTTTCGCCCACGGCAACCCTCACCAGCCTGGCCGAACTCAAGCCCGAGTAACCACGGTTGACAGTCTTTCTGACCGCGGGCTTGCGTTTGTCTATCTCCTCGTCTCTCTTCTCCTCCCTCTTCGCCCCGGGGCCCGCGTGGACAACGCCGCCGTCCGGCGCATACTATGAACCGTCTCTGAAGCGAGGCCTATGAAACTCGTTACGTTCGAGTCCGCTCCCGGCGGCACGCGCATCGGCGCCGTGCGCCCGGATGGCGACATCGTGGATCTGACCGCCGCCTATGCGCTGTTTGCCCGAGACGTGGAGCGCGAGCAGGCCTGCGAGCGGCTGGCGGCGGCGCGCGTACCTCCCGATATGCGGAAGCTCTTCGAGGGCGGCGATGCCAGCTTGAAGGCTGCTGCGGCCGCGTTCCAGCACGCAGCCGGACTCGCGCCCGGCGCCACGGGAGCCAACGGCGAACTGGTGGTCTATCCCACCGCGCAGGCGCGCATTAAGGCGCCCATCATCCCGAAGAAGTTCTTTCACACGGCCGGCAACTTCCGCGAGCACCATGAGGAGGCGCAGAAGTCCGGTTTCTCGCATCCCGTGCTTCCCTGGATCATTTTCTTCCAGAACGTGGACGCGATCATCGGTCCGGACGAGGCTATCGTCTACCCCAGCCATCTTACGCAGGAGCTCGACTACGAGCTGGAGCTGGCCATCATCATCAAAAAGTCCGGCAAGCACTTCTCTGCCGCGGAAGCTGCGGACTACATCGGCGGCTTTGTAATCTTCAACGACGTGACCGCACGCGACATCCAGCGGGAGGAAATGAAGTCGGGCGTGTTCAGCCTGAGCAAGGGGATCGACACGTTCTGCCCGCTGGGGCCCTGGATCGTTACGCCGGACGAAATGCCGGACCCGCATCACCTGTCCATGCGGTTGCGCGTGAACGGACAGTTGCGGCAGAGCTCGAATTCCAGCCGCATGGCGGTGACCATCCCGGAAATCATCGCGCACTACTCGCCCATGGGTTACAGCGCGGGCGATGTGGTGTCCACGGGCACCGTTTCCGGTGTGGCCGCCTTCAGCGCCGATCCCAAATCGCTGTACCTGAAGCCGGGCGACGTGGTGGAGTGCGAAATCGAGGGCATCGGGGTGCTGCGCAACCCGGTAATCTCCTGGGAGCAGGCCCAC
>DATFZR010000455.1:0-3919 GCA_035314265.1 Candidatus Acidiferrales bacterium | reverse complement strand
GGCATCTGGATGTGCTGCGTCGCGCCGGAATCCTCGTCGCTGCCGGCGACGAAGCCCGGCGAGCGCCTGAGTGGGAAGCCGCCGCGGAATCCGCGCGGGCGCGCTACGCGCGTGGCTACGCGCCCATCGCGGGACTGATTCATCCCTACCACGTTGGCGCCCTGCGGCGTTACTTCCGCCGGCAAATCCGCACCGGCGCCTTCCCGCTCGGCGACGACCAGAGCAAGCTGCGCCATTTCGCCCACAACGAACCCGTCGCGCGATTTTTCCATCACCAGCTCGCCGGCGCCATAAGCCGCATCGCCGGCGAGCCGGTCAAGCCTTCCTACGTGTATTTCGCTTCCTATCAGGGAGGCGCGGAACTCGAAAAGCACACCGACCGCGCGCAGTGCGAGTTCAGCATCACCTTCTGCCTGGATTTCACTCCCGAACCCGTTTCCACCACGGACTGGCCCATTCACCTGAGCACGCCCGAAGGAACCGTAACCGTGTATCAAGCCATTGGAGACGCGCTGCTGTATCGCGGCTGCGAGGTGCCGCACTACCGCAAGCAATTGCGGGGCGACGCGACCTCAAGCTCGTTGTTTCTTCACTACGTGCCGGCGGATTTTGCAGGCCCACTGAGCTGACCTTGCACTGGCGCTGCGCAGCATTGACATATGAATTGACAAAGAAAGATCAGCGCACGCCGGTAACCACATAGAGAACCGAGAGCATGCGATAGGAACTGTAAGCAAATAGCGACGCATCCGGCGTCATCACGATGGGAGAGATGTACACGACGCCCGAAGGGTCGCGCGGCATCAGCTTCCGCACCAGCTCCATCTTTCCGGTAGCGACGTTCACGCGGGAAACGACGGCAGGCTTCTCCGCGCCGTCATAGACGTACAGCGACGCGCTGTCCGTTCCCCACTGGATCGGCGAGAGGTTGTCGCTGAGGCCGGGCACGATCCGCGATGGACCGCCATCGAGCCGGTACACCGTAACGGCACCTCCCGCACGCCCCGCCACCGCGCTTCCGTCCGGAGACGCCAGCAGCGCCGTAATGCCTTCGGGAGTCAACGGACGCGGAGTTCCTCCCGCGAGATCCTGCACGTAGGTTCGCGGCGCATGGCCGTGCTCGACGCCGTTGATCAGCAGCCGCTTCCCGTCGGGAAGGAATCGCGCTTCCCCATTCTCGAAGCGCTCGATCCCCGGCGCTTCCACGATGCGCGGTTCTCCCGCGCCCAGGGGAAGCAGGGTGATTCGTTGCGGCGAACCGGTGAAGACGGAGATGGCCCACTTGCCGTCCGGCGAGAGGCCGCCCGCGCTGCCGTCGCCCAATCGCACAGGGGGCGAGCCATCGAGCTGCCGGATGCACACGGCGTAATTCACGCCCGCAGGTTCGCTGCTCTCCTCGAACAGCAGCGACTTGCGGTCGCTGGAGATGTCTTTCGCGATGCTCCAGTCATACCAGGTGAGGTCGCGGCCATCGGGAATGCCCGGCCCGACCGCGTCGAGGGAAATGCGCTCGTTGTCGAAAGAAACCAGGACGCGGCCATCCGGCGCGACGTCCTGCAACGTAAGCCCGCCGGGAACGCGCAGCAGCGTTCGCGTGCGGCCGGAAAGGTCTGCGGCCATCAGCGCGCGGTTGTATCCGCCTTCCGCTACTGCCGTGAACCACACTTCCTTTCCGTCCACGGACCAGTCCAGGCCGTCTTCGGACTGCCAGCCTTTCGAAAGGATGGTCACCCGCCCCGCGAGATCCACTACGGATACGGATCCGCGGTCATCCCATAACGCAGGATGGTCCATGAAGGCGATGCGATCTCCATTCGGTGAGAAGCGAATATGGCTGACCCAACCCGAGGTCTCGTACAGCACTTTCCCGATGGGATATTCGAGGCGGCTCTTGCCCCGCACGTCGTGCACGACGGCGAGCTGTCCCGCGGGATCCCAATCGGCCCATCGCACCTGCTCCAGTATTTCGCGCGGCGTGCCGCCGGCCGGCGGGACGCGCGCGAGCGTTGCCGTCACCGCCTCGAGATGCGCGCCGTAATCCGGCCTGAGCGCCAGCGCCATTTCGCCGGTGCGCGAAACGCCGAGCAGTCCCGCGGGCGGAAGCCCGAGCGGCTGCGCGGAAGCGGTATCGAGCGCCACCAGGAAGAGCTGAATCGGCCTGCCGTCCCATGCCGCGGAAAAGAGCACCGACTGGCCGGCAGGCGCGAACCGCGCCGCGTATATGGTTCCGCGCTGGAAGGTGAGCCTTTGAAAGGCCGGCACAACAGCAGGACCGGAGTTGCGCTCCAGCAAGACGACGGCGCCCGCGACCAGCAGCGCCACCGCGGCAACGGCCCACGGCACGAATCTGCGCATCCGCCGCATGCGCACGGCGGCCAGCGGAAGGATGCGGGAAACGGAGCCTTCGAGCACGGAGCTGAGGTCGAAGGCCAGATCGCGGGCGGATTGGAAACGTTCTTCGGGATTCTTTTCGAGGCAATGGCGCATCACGCGCTCGATCGCGGGTGGGACGACGCGCTGCGCTTCGGTGATGTCGGGTGGATCGACGGTGAGGATGGCGCTCATGGTGTCCGCGGCGGTGTCGCGGCGGAAGGCGCGCTTGCCCGTCAGCATTTCGTAGAGGATGGAGCCGAAACTGAAGATGTCGGAGCGGTGATCCACTTCAAAACCGCGCACCTGCTCGGGCGACATGTAGCCGACCGTGCCTACCACGGCGCCGGAAACGGAATCGGAGGTCATGGTGACGGCGTCGGCGGCGGAAGAGGCGGGGTCTGCGCGCGTGAGTTTGGCGAGGCCGAAGTCGAGAATCTTTACGCGGCCGTCGCGGGTGAGGAAGATGTTGCCGGGCTTCAGATCGCGATGGACGATTCCCTTCTCATGCGCGGCGGCGAGGCCGAGCGCCACGTTGAGGCCCGTGTCTATGGCTAAACGGACGGGCAGCGGACCCGCGTGCAGGCGTTCCTGGAGCGATTCGCCCTCGAGCAGCTCCGCAACGATGTACGGCGCGCCGTCCTGGGTGCCGATATCGTAGATGGCCAGAATGTTGGGATGATTGAGCGCAGCGGCGGCCCGCGCCTCCTGCTCGAAGCGCCGCAGGCGTATGGCGTCGCGGGAAAGCGTGGGAGGAAGGACTTTGATGGCTACGTCGCGGCCCAGCCGGTCGTCGCGCGCGCGATAGACCACGCCCATGCCGCCCGCGCCGATCTTTTCCAGGATGCGGAAATGACCCAGGGTCTGGCCGGGAGGAGAAGCAGGGGGCTCCGTCATCGGCGGAAATGTTAGGCTGCGGATTCCCGCGAGTCAAACAGGGCGGAGCGGTGTGTGACGTGGCAGGACTGGACGCTAGAAACGCGCGCGCGCGGGATCGAACCCGAATTCCACCAGGCCGTCGCGATAGTCAATCTTGACGTCCAGCAGACGCAACATGTGGAAGCCCAGGATTCCGGAAATCTCCACGCCCATGGAATCGCTGATGCTGGAGAGATCCCAGGCCACCAGATTGTGGCGCACCTGTTCGAGGTGGCCGAAGCGGAGGGTCACGTTGTCGGCGGTATAGACCTTGTCCACTTTTCCGCTCAGGCCGCGTACGGTCAGGTTCGTTTCTTCGCGGACCTTGGTGTAAGCGCGGGCCATGTCGGGCGCGATCTGGTTGTCGAAGGCGCCGGTATCGATCATGAAAAGCACGGGCGGCGAATTGTTCACGGCCGTCGCGACCAGGAGCTGATGGCCGAAACGAAAAATGGGGGTGTAGCCCTTCATCTCCGGAGCGATGTAGCGGTTGTGGAGATTGGCGGCGACGGGGCTGACCGAGAGGAGAGCGGGCGGCATGGGAGCTTCATCGGGCACGGGCGGCAACGGGCTGAGCTTGAGCTTGGCGTCCGGAAAATCCATCTCGACGAGAAAGCTTGAAAAGACGTCG
>DATFZR010000454.1:0-2713 GCA_035314265.1 Candidatus Acidiferrales bacterium | reverse complement strand
GCAGAATCAAGCCTGCCAGCATCATCAGGCCCGTAACGAATGCCCGCACGGGACGGCCAAGATAGTCGCCATAAAGACTCGGACGCGCCAATGCAAAGGTCATATGCGCATGATCCTTCGGGTAGGTCTTTTCCAAGTAGGCGCCAATCGAGTTCACATCGGCAGCAGCCTGTGCCGGAGTGACTCCGGGCTTCAGATGTCCCATGGTCATGAAAATCCAGCGGATTCCCCGCGAGTCCAGGTCATTTCTACCTTCCAACTGCTCCTGGTTCACCATCGGCGCAAAGAAATCAGGAGAGAAAAACAAGAGAGTCCCGGTGAAGGCGGGGGGCGCCACACCGATGATGGTAAAGGGGTGCTTGTTCACCTGAACCGTGCGCCCCACCACGCCACGATCTTCTTGAAAATGAGTGTGCCAATACGAGTAAGCGAGGACGATATACGGAGCGCTGTTCGCACCATGCTCATCGGAGCCGTGGAGGAGACGGCCCAAATACGGTTGCACCCCCAGCACGTCGAAGTAGTTTCCGCTCACTTCAAAGACCCAGGCGCGGGATGGATTGTCACCCGCGTCCAGGCCTGCCAGCAGCGCGTTCCAGGCCGCCAGATCATCAAAGCTGCGGTTGTGATCGCGCAGATCGAGATAATCCGGATACGACTGCCGCGCGGAAAAATCGCTCACGCGCTCGATTGAGTAGAGGCTTTCGGCCTGAGGCACATTCAGCGGGCGCAATATCAGTCCATTCAGTGCGCCAAAAACCACGGCGTTCGCGCCGACGCCCAGGGCGAGCGTCGCAACAGCCACAGCCGTAAAACCGGGAGATTTCCGCAGCACTCGAAGGCTGAAGCGCAGGTCCTGGATGGAAGTTTCGATGAAATTGCCGCCGAGCGCCTCGTGGCATTCCTCTTTGAACCGCTCCTGGCCTCCGAACTCGACGCGGGCGCGGCGTTCCGCCTCGGCACGGTTCATTCCGGAATGTTGCAGGTCATCGGCGCGGTGCTGGATGTGCGAGCCAAGTTCCTCCTTCATCTCCTTTTCGAGCTGAGGACGATGAAGAAACTTGGCGGCGAGGGACCGAAGGTAAGCCATGAATCTCATATTTCCTCCGGCCGGGCGGCAAGGGCGGAGCCAATGGCCGCGGCAAGGCGGTTCCACCCGTCTGTTTCCTCACGCAAACGCTTGCGTCCCGTGGAGGTGAGCTCGTAGAACTTGGCGCGGCGATTGTTCTCCGAAGTGCCCCAGCTTGCTTTCAGAAGGCCCCGACGCACGAGACGAAATAACGCGGGATAGAGCGCTCCCTGCTCGATGAGCAGGGCTCGCTCGGAGATCTGGCCGATGCGCAGGAGAACTCCGTAGCCGTGCAGGGGACCGAGAGAGACCGCTTTCAGAATCAGGAGATCGAGTGTGCCGGGAAGAAGCTGGGCCTGGTCCGTCATGCGCCCTCCTAAGTTGATTAGGAGGCTAACGCAAACTCTCCTAAGCTGTCAAGGAGAACGATTCCGGCTTGGGCTTGCAGCCGCAAGTCTGGAATTAAGGCAGAAAACGTGGCTGTTTGACGCCGCGCGGCGGCGGCCCGTATAGTCGTACGTTTACGCACATGACGCGAGAGATTCCAAAGGCATACGAGCCGCAGGAAATCGAGCGGCGATGGGCCCAGGAGTGGTACGAGCGTAAGATTTACGCCGCCGGGCCGCGTTCGTCCGCGCCGATGTTCTCCATCGTCATCCCTCCCCCCAACGTGACCGGATCGATCCACATCGGGCACATGCTGGAGCACACGCAGATCGACATTCTGGTGCGCTGGCACCGCATGCGGGGGTTCCGCACGCTGTGGCTGCCGGGGATGGACCATGCCGGAATCGCGACGCAGGTGGTGGTGGAGCGCCAACTGGCGGAAAAAGGATTGAAGCGCGTGGAGCTGGGCCGCGAGGAGTTCGAGCGGCGGGTGTGGGAATGGAAAGCGCAGAGCGGCGGGCGGATCAAGCAGCAGATGATCCGGCTGGGGGCATCGTGCGACTGGTCGCGGGAACGCTTTACGCTCGATCCGCCGCTGTACCGCGCGGTGATCGAGGAATTCCTGCGGCTGTACCACGAAGGCCTGATCTATCGCGGGCGGTACATCGTGAACTGGTGCCCGCGCTGCATGACGGCGCTGAGCGACCTGGAAACGGAGCACGAGGATCGCAACGGGCATTTGTGGCGCCTGCGGTATCCCGTGCCGGGGACCAAGGAATTTATCGTGGTGGCCACCACGCGGCCGGAAACGATGCTGGGCGATACGGGCGTGGCCGTGCATCCGGACGACGAGCGCTACCGGCGCCTGGTTGGAAAGAAGGTATTGCTGCCCCTGGCGAACCGCGAGATTCCTGTGGTGGCGGATGCCGCGGTGGACCCCGCGTTTGGGACGGGCGCGGTGAAGGTGACTCCGGCGCACGATCCCAACGATTTTGAAATCGGCAAGCGCAACGGCCTGGCAGAAATCAACGTGATGACGGAAGAAGGAAAGATGAACGCCGGGGCCGGGGCGTATGCGGGACTCGACCGCTTTGAGGCGCGCAAGCGGGTGGTGGCGGACCTCGCGGCGCAGGGACTGCTCGAACGCATCGAGGACCACAAACATTCCGTGGGCGTTTGCCAGCGGTGCAAGACGGTGGTCGAGCCGCGGCTCTCCATCCAGTGGTTCTGCAAGATGAAGCCGCTGGCGGAGCCGGC
>DATFZR010000453.1:0-10056 GCA_035314265.1 Candidatus Acidiferrales bacterium | reverse complement strand
GCGCCGCTGCATCACAGAGTGGAACGGCCGGCAGCCCAGCGCTGCCGGCCGTTTTCTTTTTCCGCCGGTTCGGTAGCCACGGTCCCGCTCAGCGGGACCGTGAGAATTATCCCTGTCGCGTCACCTGAAGTTGCTCCGTGCCATCCGCGTTCATCACCCAGATCTCCATCCGTCCGCCGCAAAAACGCGCAATCCCAGCCCGCCGTCCTTTGTGTTACCGTAGCCCCGCGCATGCCCCTCGAACTGCACAACAAGCTGGTTGGAAGGGTGGTGGTCTTAAGCTGCCGCGGACGCATCACGGCCGGAGAGGAAGGCCGCGCGCTGCAACAGGAAGTGACCAAGCTCACCCTGGGCATGAAAAGCGTGGTCCTGGATGTGGCCGAAGTCAGCTTTGTGGACAGCGGCGGCATCGGTGTGCTGGTGCGTATCTTCCGTACGTTGCGGTCGCACGGCGGAGACTTGAAGATTTGCCGGATGCCGCCCGACCTCTCCAATGTCCTGCGCATCGCCCACCTGGACACCATCTTCGAAATGTACGAAACGGAGGCCCAGGCGGTGGAAGCGTTTCGCCGGCGCCCCATCGAGGAAGACGCCGCGGCACACGGTCCGAAAAAGAAGGTCCTCTGCGTTGACGAGTCCCACGACGTTCTCGCCTATCTCGGCCTGTTGTTGCGCCGGTCGGGCTACGAAGTGATGACGGCGCAAAACGTCTCTGACTTTGTACGTTTTCTCACCGCCACCCGGCCCCATGGCGTGCTTGCCGGGCACGGAATGCGCGCGAATGAACGAGTCGCAGAAGCCCTGCGCCGCGCCGGACCGCAAGTGCCGGTGATCTTCCTCCCCGCCGAGTTCTCTACGGCGGAGGCCAGCGAGGCGGGACGCGAACTGGTAGAGCGCATGGGAGCGATGTTCACCGAACGCGGCGAGTAATCCTTCGTAGCACAGGCGCTTCCGCCTGTGCGAAACACTCCGCTGGCGCAAAACAAGCGAATCACCATGCCCGAGTTCACCGCTCTCATCACCGGCTTGTCATTCACCGAATGCCCGCGATGGCGCGACGGCCGGCTCTACGTTTCCGACTTCTACACGCATCGCGTGCTCGCCATCGCCATGGACGGCGCCGCGGAGACGTTGGCTCACGTGCCCCAGCAACCCTCGGGGCTTGGGTTCCTGCCCGACGGCCGGATGTTGATCGTCTCCATGCGCGACCGCAAGGTCCTGCGGCGTGAGGCCGACGGCTCGCTCGTCACGCATGCCGATCTCTCCCATCTCGCCCCGGGGTTTGCAAACGATATGCTGGTCGATCCCCAGGGCCGCGCCTGGGTCGGCAATTTCGGATTCGATCTCATGGGCAATGCGCCGGCCCGTTCGACCGTGCTCATCTGCGTTGCACCCGGCGGCGCCTCCAGCGTGGCGGCCCGCGATCTGGGGTTTCCCAACGGCATGGTGCTCACCCCCGACGGTCGCACGCTGATCGTGGCCGAAACGCTGATGAACCGGCTCACCGCCTTCAGCGTCTCTTCAGGTTCGTTGAGTGAGCGCCGCACCTGGGCCGCCTTCGGCGATCCGCCGCAATCCACTGACGTCGGCGAAATGCTCGCGCAAGCGGCCGTCGTGCCCGACGGGATCTGTTTGGACGCGGAAGGCGCCGTGTGGGTGGCCGATTGCACCCACAGCCGGCTGATCCGCGTGGTCGAGGGCGGCCGCATCACGGAAGAACTCAAGATCGGAAAAGAAGAAACCAAGACCGATCGATCCGATGCGTTTGCCTGCATGCTGGGAGGCGACGACGGGCGCACGCTATTCGCCTGTGTTGCGCGCACATTCCACGAAGCCCGGGCATCCGCAAACCATCACGCCTCGATCCTAATGACGAAGGTCGAAGTGCCCCACGCCGGATTGCCCTGACGGGCTGCCTGGCAGCCAATCGCGAAAAATTTGGGTCTACAATCGTCGAGTGGACCACCATACCGTCGCGGTCGTCAGCATCACGGGCACGTGTCTCGACGTGTTGGGTACTCTCTACCTGGCCTACGACCTGTTGGGTGGACAACACGGTCCTCTGCGGCTGCTTACCCGTGCGGTGACGTACTCCATTGTCTTTGGCCTCGGCTACGGCCTCGGCCTTGGCCTCTTCTTTGGCCTCGCTTCCGGCCTCGCCACCGGTGTCACCCTGTCGATTGAATTCAATCGAGCAGCTCGTGGGCGGGATCATTACTCCTTGCCTTGGGAAACACTGTTTTCGGCCATCCGGGGGTGCGCTTTCGGGGCCGGGCTCTACAGGATCTTGGGCCTCCAATTCGCAATCGCCTTTGCCGCCCTCATCACCGCCGGCCAGGTATTCGCCTACGCTCGCGGCATGCGCCCCGCCGCGGACTATGCGTCGTCTCGCCGTCCGCGACTGACGCGTCGTCAGTTTTGGGGAACTGTTATCCGCACTCTAGGCTACACCGCTGCTGCCCTGGCCTGTAGCGCCTTCGTCCATCATGTGGACCACGCCTGGTCTTTTGCGATTCGCGTGGGGTTGGTGACGGGCATCGTCACCGGCGTGGGAGTGACGATCAATCCTTACATCGAATACTACGCCGACAATCTTCCGGAGCGCCGGCTTGGGGTATTCGGCATTGGACTCATCCTCTTCGGTTTCGCCCTGCAATCCCTTCAGTATTGGCTGGCGCTATTTGATATACGCCTCACTTAGAGAGTCGGCCCGCGCGCTTCTTCTCTCCGCGCGAATCATCGGTTAATCGAAAACCGTCCAGAAACGAGGTTCGGGGCACACTTCGGCCGCTTCCCAGGATCAATCTCACGATTCAATAATCCGGGTGGATTTGCGGTTTTCGGCGTTCAGTCGGCCGGAGAGAAGATCCAATCAAACGGCAGGATCCGGCGGAGTTCCGCTTTCAACGCCTTCCCGCGCCATCCGCAATGCGGATTGGTGCAGGAAATCACCTCGCGTCCGAACAACTCCATCGCCTCGGGTTCTGAAAGCGAGGTCCTGGAGCACTTCCTTTGCAGGGTGATGTCGTGGCCGCCCTTGGGGCAAACGAAGACGAATTGGTAGGCTTTATTCACACCTAATGATAACACACTTGGCAGGTAGCTCACGCTTGGCTATGGTCCTGGTCTGCCCAGTAGCAAGGCATTCCTGCCTGTGCAAGACGCTCAACTGCCACAAAACAAACCACTAAGGGGAGAGTTGACCCTTTCTTCCGGCGGGGGAATGATAGGCCTTGCGGAGAACTCCAGTCAGCGGCCACTAAGTGTGTGCGGCAAGCCATGCTTTGGCCTGCTTAACTTGTGGCAGGTCGCTGTCCGCGTGGGGCCAGCTCGCTAGGAAGTCTTGATATGCTGCGGTGGCTCGAGTCGCGTCTCCAGCCTGCGCATACGACTGCGCGATACCGTAAAGGGCATGGCCGCTTTTGGGGCGCTCGCGCAGTGCGGCATTGAAGGCGTCGCGTGCCTTCTCCCACTGCTGAGCCTTCAGGTAAGCGTAGCCCAGGCTCTCCTGCTCGGGACGATAGTTGTGGGGCGGCTCCGAGTAACCCAGGCCCTTTTCCTTCTCCTCGGCTTGCTGGAGCAACTTGATTCCTTCCGTGGAGTCTCCCTGAGCTATCTTCAAATCGCCGCGAAGATCGAGGGAGATCGTTCCAAGGAGATCCAGGATCTGAGAGGGATCCTCCGCCTGATGGTCTTCTGCGCCGTCGGAGCCTTTCTTTTTTGGCCTGCTTGTTTCGAGCCTCCATAGCAAAGCGTCCAGAGCTTCCGCTTGCTTGGATGCTTCAGCGATGTCGCTGCGTTCGAGCGCCGCCATGCCCATTGCATAAAGGTTCAAGCCGTCGGAGTAAGCCCTGGCAGCCGGGCCGGCCGAAGCCGCGTCCGCCCCGAACGAGATGGGATCGCCCGGGACGGCCTGCCAGTCGTCGAATCGGATATGAACGCGCGCCACGCTGGCGCCGGACCACACTACAAACCTCGCGGAAGTCATCCCGGCAGGTGCCGGCATGTCTCGAAGTTTCTTGGCCCACTCCAGGCCTTCGTGGTAGCGGCCGGATTCCGCGCACGCCGCAATCAGGTAGGCAAGGTTGTGCGCGTAATTCCAATCCTCTTCGGGTTTGATCCCCTGCGCTGCCATATAAGCTTCGTCCACATGTACGGAGTTCACAAAAGATTGCCGCGCCTTTTCGTAGTCTCCCACGCGCCAGTAGATGTGGCCCGGCATGTGAACCATATGTCCGGAGCTGGGAGCCAGGCGTCCGAGCACGTCGGCGCTGTGCAGCGCGGCCTCAGGGTGTGAACTATCTTCCAGCGCGTGGATCCAATAGTGATTTGCAGCGGCGTTGTCCGGATGAGCCGCGAGGAGGCTCCTCAGAAGCGTCTGGGAGTACATCTCGCCTTCGCGCGGGCGCCCATCATCGGTCTCGTATCCGCCCATCACCGCGAGAGCCAGAAATGCCTGCGCATCCAAATCATCCGGATACCGGTCCAGAAGGGCTTCCATCTCACGCAGGTAGGCCGAACGCTCCTCGGGCTTGTCCGTTTTCCCTTCATGTTCTGACGCACGAATGTAGAACCGCTCGTGCTCGGAGACTTTATCCGCCAGCGACCTCGCTTTTTCCAGCGCAGCTTTTCCATCGTCCGTCACGGGTCCGCCGCGGAACTTCAGGGCCTCAAACTCCCCCCAATAAGCCATCGCCGCGGAGGGATCCAGGCGAGCGGCTTCTTTGAAGGCGCGATACGCTTCAAAGTCCCAGAAGCAGTGGAGCAGCCGGAGACCTTGATTGAAGTAGGCCTGAGCAGCCTCGGAGCTGGTGGTGATTTTCAGGCTGGCGTCGCCGATTCCTTGCATCAGCGGCGGTGGAGGAAGGTCTCTGTACTTGGCTTCTGTCTGATGGCCGGCGTGGTTGGTGACGGCACTTTGCGCCGACGCATTCGCGCAGAGCAGCGTGACCAAGCCGACAAGAAAAATGAACCGAGTCATCATCGTGGACTGGAATCTCCGCTTCGATCCGGGATGGATGCCACTATAGGTCAAACGAGTCGCGTCCACAAATGCCGTGCCCAAGGGTTACTCCGAGGGTTTCGCCCTTGTTTGCTGTGTGTCAGCCCGAATGGAGTCATCGGCAGGAGCAGCAACGCCTCACCTCTTGTCCGCCCAAAGACTGGCCGAAAACCACCACTTCCCCTCAAGAACCACCATCCGGCCACGCCGAAGCCCTAGCAGGAGCCGCGTATCACGCTGAAAACAGGCAGTTAGGAGACGATCACCGGCCAGCCGCACTTGGCACCCCCCATGCACTATAAGGATGCTGACGGCAGTCCAAGCCACGGGTGGCGTAGAGCTGCAACCAGCCACGCATGGGAAAGCCGCCGCTGCGCGCGCGGGAATCCGCCGCAGCGCAGCACGCAGCAAAGTGCCGTAGCGTTGGAGTAGAATCCAAGGGCAGTGCCGGCGGCACGGCAGGGCCGGAGGAGGCCAGTATGCGGATGTATCGTGCAGCTCTTTTCCTGCTCTCTTTATCAATTCTCGGCGCGGCCGTCGCGAACGCAGCCCCGCGCGCGCAGGATCCGCAAGATCCGCAGGACCAGCAGGTCCCCCAGGACCAGTATCCGCAGGGCGCCCCGGCCGCCTATCAGAATTTCACGCCCGACCAGCTCGACAATCTCCTCGCGCCGATCGCGCTCTATCCCGACCCGCTGCTCGCGCAGGTGCTCCTGGCCGCCACGTTTCCCGACCAGATTGACGAAGCCACGCGCTTTCTCCGCGCCGGCGCCAGCCCCGACGCCATTGACGGCCAGCCCTGGGATGTGAGCGTCAAGTCCGTCGCGCATTACCCTACGGTTCTCTTTATGATGGACAACCGCCTCGACTGGACCACCTCTCTCGGCCAAGCCTACGTGAGCCAGTCCACAGACGTGACCGCGTCCATCCAGCGGCTTCGCGCCATGGCGCACAACGCCGGCACGCTCGTCTCCGGTCCACAGATTCAGGTGGAGCAGCAGGGCCCGTACTGGGCCATCTGGCCCGTGCAGCCGCAGTTGCTCTACGTTCCCGTGTACGACCCGGCGTTCGTGTACATCGGGCGCCCCGGCTTCTATGGTCCGTTCCTCACCTTCGGCGTGGGATATCCCATCGGTTCGTGGCTGATCTACGATTTCCGTTGGGGCGGCCCCGGGATTTATTACTTCGGATGGGGCGGCGGGCTTCCGGTCTGGGCCGTGCGCTCCCGGCCGTTCATTCGCATCAACAATGTGTACGTCAACAACCGCTATAACACCGTGGTGGTGAACCGCACGGTAGTCAACCGCACCGTGAACGTCCAAAATCTGAATAGCTACAACGCTGTGCACCGCAACGTGGTTTATGCGAATGCAGGGCGCACCGCAGGGGCCGCAGGCGTGCCTGCCGGCCACCCCGTAAACAATCAGGTGATCCAGCGGAACATCAACACGAACGACGCGCGCATTCAGGATTTCCGCGGCCGCGATACCGCGGGGCCGCAAATGCGCATGGACGGTCAGGGACGTCCCGCCACGCCTGTGACAGCCACGCCCAATGCGCCGCCGCGCGCCGAGGCGCGCCCGCAAGTCAGACCCGCTGCCCCACCGCAGGCGGAAGCGCGGCCCCAAGCCCGGCCTGCCGCGCCGCCCAGCTCGGCTTTCGACGTGGACCGCCGCACTTTCGATCCCGGCCAGAGCAGCCAGCGCGGCCAGGCCAGCCGCGGACAAATGAGCCAGCCAGCCCCGGCTCCGCCCCAGCGTTCCTCGCCACCTCCAGCTTCCCGGCCATCGGGCGGCGGCGGGAGGAAGCCATGAGGCGCGAGCGCGAAAGGACAGTATCCATGACCACCACAGAATCCGTTCACAGTCGGCGCCCCGCGTTGGGCCTGCTCACCGGAGTCGTAGTCGCAACACTGGCCCTGGCCGCCGTACCCGCGTCGTGGGCCGGAGTTGCCGAGGCGCCGCAGGCCGCGCAGAAACCAGCCGCGGCGAAGCCAGTTCCCGCGAAGCCAGCCCAAGGCACGCTGTTCGCTTCGCCCGAGGAGGCGAGAGACGCCCTCGTCGCCGCCGGCACGGCAAAAGATCGCGTTGCGCTCGAAGCCATTTTCGGCCCGGACTACGCCAAGCTCCGCTCCAGCGATGCCGTGCAGCAGGAGCGGCACTCCGAACGCTTCGCGATGCACCTGAAGGAGGCCGCCACGCTCGTAAAAGTGGCCGAAGGCAAGTACACGGTATCCATCGGCGAGCGCCGCTTTCCGTTTCCCATCCCCATCGTCAAAGACGGCGACAAATGGCGCTTCGATACGGACGCCGGTCTCGACGAGATCCTCACCCGCCGCATCGGCGACGACGAACTCTCCGCGATCATGACCTGCCGCGCCTACGTCCTGGCGCAGTGGGAATATCTGATGGAGAGCGGAAACCACAATGAAGACGGCCTCGCCGAGTACGCTGAGAAATTCATCAGCACGCCGGGAAAGCGCGACGGTTTGTATTGGGAGACCGGCCCGGACGAAGATCCGAGCCCGCTGGGGCTGCTGGTGGCCCAAGCGCGCGCCGAAGGATATGGCCGTTCCTCAGCAAACGCCGAGGCCGCGCACGTCCAGACCGCCAAGGCTGCCGCGGGCACAGCCGGATCCGGCAAGCCCGCCGCAGAGGAGCATCACGCTCCTTTCCACGGCTACTACTTCAAGATTCTCATGCGCCAGGGCGCCAGCGCGCCCGGAGGGGCCTTCAGCTATCTCGTCAACGGCCACATGCTCGCCGGCTTCGCCCTGGTGGCCTATCCCGCCGAGTGGGGAAATTCCGGCGTGGTGACCTTCATTGTGAACACGCAGGGCCGCGTCTACGAACGGAACCTGGGGCCGAAGACCGCCGAACTCGTCCTGGCGATGAAGGAATACAACCCCGATACGGCCTGGAAGCTCGTGCCGAAATACTAGGCCGCGGGCGCGGCTCCTTCGCTAGTCAGCCCGCAGCGCCACTGTCGGGTCGAGCCGCGCCGCGCGCATCGCCGGCAGGTACGTAGCCGCCGCGGAGACCACGGAGAGAATCGCCACGGCCATCAGCAGCGTCGGCGGATCGTCCGGCCGCAAACCGAAAAGCAACTCGCCTACCGCTCTCATGGCCCCCAGAACAATCAATGTCCCCGCTACAAGCCCGGCTCCCAGCAGCGTGGCGACTTCCCGCGCGATCATGCCGATAATTCGCCGCCGGTCTGCTCCGAGCGCCATGCGTATGCCGATCTCATTGCGCCGTTGCGCCACCATATAGGAGATCACGCCGTAGAGCCCGATGGCCGCCAGCACGCCCGCCAGCAGGCCAAAGAAGCCGGAAAGCGTGGCCATCAGCCGTTCGCGCAGAAGGGAACTCTGAATCATCGTATGTAGCACCTGGAAACTCATCTGGATCTCAGGGCTCGCTTCGCGCAGCGCCCCCTTCACGCTCGATTGCAGATTTCCCAGCGGAAGCGTGGAGCGGAGCACAAACGTGTCGTCCACGTCCGGTTTGTCATTCTGGGCAATGGGGAAGTAGGCGAGGGGGCCGAAGTCTTCCCGCAGGTCGCCATATTTTGTGTCCCGCACCATGCCGACGATCTCGTAGAGCGGTTCGGCGTCGGAGGTTTCCACTAGGAAGCGAAAGCTCTTCCCCACCGGATTGTCGCTGCCGAGAAATCTCTTCGCAAATGTCTGGTTCACAATGGCCACACGCGGGGCGCCCGCCGCGTCCCTGTCATCGAAGTCCCGGCCGGCCAGGAAGGCAGTGCCGAGCGTGCGGAAGAAGCCCGGCCCCACGCGGTTGAGCTCCGCGGTCCTCTGGTCTTTGCCCACCGGCTGCTGCGTCTCGACCGTACGGTTCCAGCCGTTGCCTGAGAGGGGAACAATCATCGCTTCCGCGGCCGATTCGACTCCGGGAATGGCACGAAGGCGTTCGGTCAGTTGGCGCTTGTACTCCGCGCGGCGATCCGCCGGGGTCTTCAGCGCGGAAAGGTCTACGTTGGTCACCAGGATTCCGTCCTGTTGGAATCCCGCGTCCACGGTCACCAGGTTGCGCAGGCTGCGCGTGAACAGCAACGCTCCCACCAGCAGCACCAGCGTCAGCGCCACCTGCGTGCAAACGAGGATGCGCCGCAGGCCCAGGCGTTCCCGGCCCGCGGTCGATCCGCGCGATCCGCTCTTCAGCGCCTCAGCGGGCGAAAATGCAGTGGCGCGCAAGGCCGGCGTCAATCCAAACAGCAGGCAGGTGAACACAGCGAGTGCAGCCGTGAAGCCCAACACGCGCCAATCTGTGGCCAGATCCACGAACAGGGGATTGCCCTTCGTGCTGAGGAACGCGATCAGGAATCTGCTGAGGCCGCCCGCGAGCCACGCGCCCATGGCCGCGCCGATCATCGCAATCAGCAGACTCTCGGCCAGCAATTGCCGCACCAGGCGCCAGCGCGAAGCGCCCACCACCAGCCGCACGCCCATTTCCCGTTCGCGAGCGGATGCGCGCGCCAGCATCAGGTTGGCCAGATTCGCGCACGCAATCAGCAGAACGAGCCCGGACAGGCCCAGAAGAAGCCACAGGGGATTCTCGTAGTCGCTGCGCAGGCTCGAGACCCCCGTTTCTCCCGGGAAGGCGGCAAGCTGGTATCCCAGGTAGTGTTTGGCGTCTGCGGCGTTGAATCGCTGCGGCAACGTAGCTTGGAAGATGGGGGGAGAGATTGCGTTGAGCTGCGCCGTGGCCTGCGCCATCGTCACGCCCGGCTTCAGCCGCGCCATCAGGGTGAGCCACCATCCGTCGCGCCTTTCCAGCACGGAATCCTCGCCCGCGACCAGCGGCTCGGAACAGAGCGGGATGGCCACGTCGAAGTTGCGGCCGATCTCCACTCCGAAAAAAGATGCAGGCGTGACGCCGGCCACCTGGAAGGTTTGCCCTTCGAGCGTGAGCGTTCTGCCGATCACCCCGGATTCCCCGGCGAATTCGCGCTGCCAGAAGGAGTAGCTGATCACCGCGCCCGGCGCAGCCGCGCAGCCGCGGTGATCGTCCGCGGGAGTGAAGAGCCGGCCCATG
>DATFZR010000452.1:0-5550 GCA_035314265.1 Candidatus Acidiferrales bacterium | reverse complement strand
TGGGTGGCGCGGCGCTCGATGTCTTTTCCGTCGAGCCGCCCGCGAATTCCCTGCTCACCGGATTGCCCAACGTCGTCGCCACGCCCCACGTGGCCGGCTCCACCCTCGAAGCCCAGGAGGAAGTCGGCGCCCTCATCGCCGAAGAGGTCTACGACTACCTGCAGAGCGGCGTCCTCCGTAATTCCGTCAACCTCCCCAATCTTTCGCCCGAACAGTACCGCCGCCTGCGTCCCTACATCGAACTGGCCGAGCGCCTGGGCCTCTTCGCCGGCCAGGTGGCCCGCGGCCGTGTGGCCCGCGTGCGCATCCGCTATGCGGGCGAAGCCGCTTCCGTTGTCTCCTCGGTGCTGCGCAGCGCGGTGCTCGCCGGCCTGTTGAATCCCGTGCTCGATGAAAAGGTCAACCTGGTCAACTCCGCCTCCGCCGCCGCCCGGCGCGGCATCGTCGTCGAAGAACAAACGCTGCGCCGCGAGCACGGCTTCCCGAATACGCTCGAAGTCACCGTTTTCCCGGAAGATGGCGCCGGCGTTCCTCCTGTTTCCGTCGAAGGCACCGTGCTCTACGATCTCTCCCCGCGCATCATGAATATCGACGGCATCCATGTCGAATGCGATCTCGAGGGCACCATCCTCTTCACGCGCAATCTGGACGTTCCCGGCGTCATCGGCCGCATGGGCCTGGTGCTCGGCGATGGCGGCGTCAATATCGCCACATTCGCCTTGGGCCGCCGCGCCGCCGTCCCCGGCGCCGAAGCGCTGGCGCTGGTGCGCCTCGATGGCGAAGTCTCCGAGTCAATCATCGGCCCCATCCGCGCCATTGCCGCGGTAGTAGAAGCGCGCCTGGTCCGCCTCCCAAGAAAAGATCAGCCATAGGTTAAGGGTCAGCCCAACTCCTGGCAGGAAGGCAATCACCCGAAGAATTCCCAAAGCAGAAAAAGCCAAGCCCTACTTCAAGCCGCGCGCCCGCGATCCACCGCATTCTTCACAATCCGGCTCACTTCCTCCCGCCGCAGCGGCCGCGCCATGTAATCGAACGCCCCGGCCTCCATCGCCTCCAGATAATCCCGCATTTCACCGAAGCGCGACACCGCGATCACCGGCACGTGCGCCTCCCGGATCTCCGGCCATTCCATCAGGTCGCGCAGCTTGCTCCCCGGATGCTCGCCCGCGTAGACCACCGCATCGCCTGCATGCGCGGCCACCGCTTCTCGCAAGGCCAGTGGGGTCTTGCAATAAATACCTTTCACGGAGCATCGACGGAGCGATTTCTTCAGGGCAATCCGCACTTCGGCATCTTCACAGAGTACGAGGACCTTCGGTTCGAGAGGCATACTCACCTCCGTCACCGGTCTCAGGTGTGGGACTCGTGACCGGCGGGAGGGGATGCCGGCTAGTTCCTTCAGAACACCGGGAGGCCGTCGAGAGGTCTTCCAAGCTAGTCCCGCCGGCCACGGCTTGTCAATTGAAGCAAGGGCGAAGCGAAGGGGAAAATCACGGCCCAGCAGAGTTCACGAGCTTCAGGCTCCGCACCAGATCGTTTCCACATCATACTTCTCGAACATCCGGTCGGCTGTCAGCAGCACCATCCCCTCCGTTCTGGCCTGCGCGATCAGCATTCGATCGAAGGGGTCCTGATGGTGCATGGGCAAATCCGCCACGGCGAGCGCATGGTACTGCGAAACGTCCAGCGGCTGAATGTCCCCCGTCTTCAACCAGTCCGGAACACACTGAGCCGGCGGCCTGGGAAGCGGCAGCTTTCCCAACTGATACTTCACCACAATCTCCCACACGCTCACGGCAGAGAGGCAAAGCCCTCCTCGCCCGCCACCCAGAATCTCGTGGGCGGGACGGTTCAAGCGCTGGGGTTGGGTCAGGGCCCAGAGAAGAATCGAGGTATCGAGCAGAAAATTCACCGCCTGCGCCTTTTAGGTTTTTCTTCCTCGCCCAGGAACCCGGCCAGCACTTCCGGCGGGAGTGGCGCGTCGAAGTCATCCGGGACGACAAAGCGGCCGCGCTCGATTCCCAGAATCCTGCGTGGCTTCGGCCGCTCTGCCGGAACCAGCCGGGCCACGGGCGTGCCGCGGTTCGCGATGGTGATTTCCTCGCCGGCTGCAACCCGCTGGAGCAGCCGGGAGAGCTGTGTCTTTGCCTCGTGCACGTTTACGGTCTTCAATCCAGCCTCCTTCGAATGCTCTACTTAGTCTAGTCCACTAGACTAAGTCCTGTCAAGGCAGCGGGCACGCGCCAGGGACGCGCGCAGGGATTCCGTGGCCGTTCGGTAATCCGGCTCCGTTGCGCAACCCGCAGGCTTCAGCAGTGCAAGATCTCCGCCAGGTGCGCTATTCTTCTGCGCCTATGCACGATCTCGAATTCTTCCGCCAGCATCTCGACCGCTTTGCGGAAATGGCTCGCCAGCGCAACGCCTCCCTCGATCTCGACGCCTTCCGCTCGCTCGACTCCGAACGCCGCCAGGCCATCACCGCCGTCGAACGCCTCAAGGCCGAGCGCAATCAGGCCAGCGAAGAAATCGCCCGCCGCAAGAAAGCCGGCGAAGACGCCTCCCCCATCATCGCCCGCATGAAGGAAGTCTCGGAAACCATCCGCGCCGAAGACCAGCGCACCGCCGAATTCGACGCCCGCCTCCGCGATTTCCTCCTTCGCGTCCCCAACCTGCCGCACTCCTCCGTTCCCGTCGGTACCGCTGACCAGAACATCGAAGTGCGCCGCTGGGGCCGCCCGCCGGAGTTCGCCTTCGTGCCCCGCCCGCACTGGGAAGTGGGCGAGCGCGCCGGCATCCTGGATTTCGCCCGCGCCGCAAAGATCGCCGGAACGCGTTTTGCCGTCTACCGCGGCCCCGGCGCCCGCCTCGAACGCTCGCTGGCCAACTTTATGCTCGACGTCCATACGCGCGATCACGGCTACACGGAAATCCTCCCGCCCTTCCTCGTGAATACCGATTCGCTCACCGGCGTCGGCCAGCTCCCCAAATTTGCCGCAGACATGTTCCATCTCGAAGGCACAGACCTGTGGCTCACGCCTACCGCAGAGGTCGAGCTCACCAGCCTGCACCGCGAAGAAACTCTCGACGCCGGCCATCTCCCCGTCAAGCTCTGCGCCTGGACCGCCTGCTTCCGCTCCGAAGCCGGCGCCGCAGGACGCGACACCCGCGGCATCCTCCGCCAGCATCAGTTTCAAAAAGTCGAGCTATTCAAGTTCACTCGCCCCGAGCACAGCTACGACGAACTCGAAGCCCTCGTCCGCGACGCTGAATCCATTCTCCAGCGCCTCGGCCTCCACTATCGCGTCATGCTCCTCTCCACCGGCGACATGGGTTTTGCCTCCGCCAAGACGTACGATCTCGAAGTCTGGCTTCCCTCCGCCAACATCTTCCGCGAAATCTCTTCCTGCTCGAATTGCGAAGCCTTCCAGGCGCGCCGCTCGTCCATTCGCGCAAAGGGCAAAGCCACCAAGAGCGAGTTCGTGCACACGCTCAACGGTTCCGGAGTCGCCGTCGGCCGCGCTTGGCTCGCTGTCATTGAGAATTACCAGCAGGCCGATGGTTCCGTCGTCATCCCCGAGGTTCTGCGCCCCTACATGGGAATGGACGCAATTCCCGCCCCCAGCTAGCCCGCCAGCCTCCCCGCACCCCGCCCGCGCCGTAACATACTGAAACTGCATGCGATAGCCCATCGCCACCCGCTTTTCTCCTCTCCGTGTGCCCCCCGCCTTAGTACCTTTCATGGAAACGCTCTTCGCATCTGGCCGCCCTTCTCGTTGACACTTTTTCCCAGCAAGCTATAAATTGCATCTAGTCTGGCACTTGCGGGCCGCCCTCCCGCGGCACAGGTTGGGGGAACTGGTTAAGAAAAGTGGAGGGCAGAGCTGCAAGCGGGCCTGAAGTTGGCCGAGCCCGAAATGCCCGAAGTCGAGACGCGGGGGCAGCATCCACACTTTCATTTTGAGGGACGGCCACGGCCCGGCTCGGAACGGCGTCCTTTCTCGTAAATCTCGGTCCCGTTTTTTTGCTGCACACCGCTCCGAGCGGCCCGGAGCACGATAAGCACTCGTTTCATCACGTTGATTTCGGCGGCTGTTGCGCGGCGGCCCTGATCCCGCAGAGCGGGAGGAGGCACTACCAGCCATGTCTTCTACGGTGGTAAAGACGATTCCCCGGCCCATCCCGGCGGTCACTCCGCCGCGCGAGGACCTCAATCCCTATCGCATTTCCCAGATGCAGTTCGACATCGCTGCGGAATATCTGAAATTGGACACGGGCCTGCGCCAGGTCCTGCGGACGCCGAAGCGCATTCTGGAAGTCTCCATTCCCGTCAAGATGGACAACGGCCAGGTGAAGGTATTCACCGGCTACCGCGTGCAGCACAACATCGCGCGCGGCCCCGCCAAGGGAGGCGTGCGCTATCACCCCAGCGTCACTCTCGACGAAGTAAAGGCGCTCGCCGCCTGGATGGCCTGGAAGACGGCCACCGTCAACATCCCCTTCGGCGGCGGCAAGGGCGGCGTCATTTGCGACCCCAAGCGCATGAGCAAAGGCGAGCTCGAACGGCTCACCCGCCGCTACACCAGCGAAATCCTGCCCATCATCGGCCCCGATTCCGATATCCCCGCTCCCGACGTCTACACAGACTCGCAGGTAATGGCCTGGATGATGGACACCTATTCCATGACCACCGGCCACACGGTCCTCGGCGTGGTCACCGGCAAGCCCATCGCCCTCGGCGGCTCGCTCGGACGCAACGAAGCCACCGCGCGCGGCTGCCTCTTCGCCATCGAAGAAGCGTGCAAGCTCAAGAAGATCAACCTGCGCGGCGCAACCGTCGCCATCCAGGGTTTCGGCAACGCCGGCGCCATTGCCGCGCGCCTGATGCTCGAAAAGAAGGCCAAGATCATCGCCCTCAGCGATTCCCGCGGCGGCGTCCACAATCCCCGCGGCCTCGACCCGCTCAAAGCCGCGCGCTTCAAGGAGCGCACCGGCTCCATCGTCGGCATGCCCGGCGGCGCGCGCATCTCCAATGAGGACCTGCTCTCCCTCAAGTGCGACATCCTGATCCCCGCCGCCCTCGAAAACGTGATCACGCTCGAGAACGCCGAGCACGTCCAGGCCAAAATCGTAGCGGAAGCCGCCAACGGCCCCACCACTCCGCGCGCGGACGAAGTGCTCGCCCGCAAAGGCGCCTTCCTCGTCCCCGACATCCTCGCCAACGCCGGCGGCGTAACCGTCAGCTACTTCGAATGGGTGCAGAACCACTACTCCTATTCCTGGACGGAAGCCGAAGTCAACAACAAGCTCTCCGAAATCATGCGCCGCTCTTTCAACGAAGTGCTCGAAGTCTCAAAGAAGTACCACGTGCACATGCGCACCGCCGCCTACATCATGGCCGTAGGCCGCGTAGCCGACGCCACCCTCGTCCGCGGCCTGTTCCCGTAAACATCCGGCGAGGATGTTTACCCTGAGCGAGTCCCCGAGTCGAACGGGTGACCCTGTGGTCTCTCTTTCGTAGCGCCCGCCTTTTCTCTTTTGTGCCGCCTCGGG
>DATFZR010000451.1:0-13220 GCA_035314265.1 Candidatus Acidiferrales bacterium | reverse complement strand
CCCTGGAAATGCTCCTCGCGGTAGCCGGGTTGGTGCTGCTGGTGGCTTGCGTAAACATCGCCAACCTGCTGCTCTCGCGTGCCACGGCACGCGAGCGGGAGATGGCCGTGCGTGCCTCGCTCGGCGCGGGACGCGGGCGGCTGCTGCTGCAACTTCTGACGGAAAGCGTGCTTCTGGGTCTGGCCGGGGGGGCGTTCGGCCTGCTGCTGTCTTTTGCGGGCTTGCGCCTGCTGCCCCTGCTTTTGCCGCCGGCCGGCAGCCGCCTGGAGATTCCTTACGCGCAAATGATCAGGATTGATCCGCAGGTGCTGATCTTCACCCTGCTCATCTCCATCGGCACCGGAATCGTGTTTGGCCTGGCTCCGGCCTTCCAGGTGTCGCAAACGCGCATCAGCGAAGCGCTGAAAGAAGGAGGGCGCGGCTCGACCGGCGGGCGTCGCGGCAACATGCTGCGCAGCATCCTGGTGGTGATGGAAATCGGCGTCTCGCTTCTCCTGCTGGCCGGAGGAGGCCTGCTGACGCGCAGTTTTGTGAACGTGCTTTCGGAAAATCTCGGATTTGATCCGAAAAACCTGCTGACGCCGCAGATCAGCCTGCCCGCGTACCGTTATAACCAGCCGTCGCGGTTCGCCGGCTTTTTCCGGCAGGTCAGCGAGCAGGTGCGCAACCTTCCCGGCGTGGAATCTGTGGGGATGATCAACTACCTGCCGCTCACGGGCTGGGGCGGTGGCGGCTATTCCAACTTCGAGATTGCCGGGGAGGCGCCGCGGGCCCGCGGGCAGGAATTCACCGCCGGGTCCCGCGTGATTGACGCGACCTACACCGCCGCGATGCGCATCCCGCTCATCAAGGGCCGCGGGCTCGCGGAAAGCGACGCAGAGCGGGGGCAGCCGGTGGCCCTGGTGAATGCGGCGCTGGTGCAGCGGTTCTTTCCGAAGGAAGATCCCATTGGGAAGCAGATTCGCTTTCTGCCGGAGGGCAGGAGCGCGCTGGCGCCCGTGCTCAACGATTCCTGGATCACCATCGTCGGCGTAATCGGCGATACCGTCGAGGCCGAAATCGGCGAGAGCAAGCAACCCATGTTCTTCCTTCCTTACCTGCAAAATCCCTCGCGCATCATGCGGCTGGTGATCCGCGCCTCTGGCGACCCCATGAGTCTGGCCGCCTCCGTACGCCACGCGGTCGAGTCCGTGGATAAGGACCAGCCTGTCACCGAGATGACCACCATGAGCGGGTACGTCGCCGCAGTCGCCTCGCAGCGCCGGCTGAACGTGACCCTGGTGGCTTTCTTCGCCGTGCTGGCCACGGCCCTCGCCGCCGTGGGAATCTACGGCGTGATGTCGTACTCGGTGACGCAGCAGACGCACGACCTGGGCATCCGCCTGGCCCTGGGCGCGCAGCCGCAGGATGTGCTGCGGCTCGTGGTGCGCCAGGGTATGCGCCTGGCGCTCGTGGGAATTGTGGGAGGGCTGGCCGCGGCCATCTTCATCCTGCGCCGCGTGCTGGCGCCGATGCTGTTCGGCCTGAGCCCCACGGATCCGGTAATCCTTGTGGGAACCGCGGCGTTCATCGCCGCCATTGCGTGGCTGGCATGCTATGTGCCCGCACGGCGCGCCACCCGCGTGGACCCGCTCACAGCCCTGCGCTACGAGTAAGCCTGCTTCGTAGTAGTCCCGTGCCGGCCTGCCTCTTTCCTGCCATGAAAAAGACCCTACCGTCGTTATGAAGGCCCTACAGAAATTGCAATCGGAGAGAGAACCGCAGAGAGAATCACAGAGAAAATCACAGAGAAAAAACCCGTGGATTGGCCAGCCGCCGGGCCGCTGCTTCAAGGCGCGGGAGCGGGAGGCTGCTGCGGCTTCCAGTCTGTCGGCGGAAATTCGATGCCCCAGAAGTGAGGCGCTGGAGAGACAAATTCCAGGCCCAGGCGCAGGCCGCGGTCCGAGGCGCCTCCGATATAGACCACGCGGCTTTCCTGATCCTCTTCGGTGGCCGGGCTGCGCAGCGTCACCAGCGCGCCCATATCGATCTCGATGTCGAGATACAAAAGGGCGCCGTGCGCGTTGATCACGATCGTCTCGCCCTGCTTGGTGAATTTGTGGCCGCGATTGTCGCGCCCAGCGGCGCGCACGTGCATGCGCGCAAACACGCGCGAACTGCGTCTCTTGTTCTCCTGCTCCTGCGTAGTCATGCATCGCTATCCTGCCCCAAGCGCGTTGCCCGCGTCAATCGCACTCGTCCGCAGCGGTAGCCACGGTCAGCGCCTTTCTGACCGTGGGCCTTTTCCGTGTGTTTTGTGCTGCACGCTCAGGGCGTCCGTTCGCCGGGGCAAAATGGCCTATACCCGGCTTGCAAGCCCGACCGCCGAAGTGAAACACTTTCCCGATGCGATTCGGAATTCCCTCGCGCACGCTTCTCCGCAGCATGCCAGCCTTCCTCCTGTTTGCAATGGCCAGTTTGCTCCCGCCTGCGGCCACAGCGCAGGGCCCCACCCCGGCCGCCACCGGCGAAAAACCTCTTCCCACCGATGTAGTGCTGCCTGATGTGCCGGAAAAATCCGACCCCGCGCAGACCTTTGCGCTCTATCTGCCGCCCGAGTATTCCGCCGCCAAGCGCTGGCCGGTGATTTACGCGTTCGACTGGGCGGCCCGGGGAAAAGTGCCCGCGGAGCTGCTTTATCCCGCCGCCCGGAAACTCGGCTACATCGTCATCGGCTCGAACAATTCGCGCAACGGTTCCGCCAAGGAATCCCTGGAGGCCGCGCTGGCGCTGTGGAGAGACGCGCGCGCCCGCTTCTCGATTGATGAGCACCAGGTGTACGCCACGGGATTTTCCGGGGCGTCGCGCAGCGCCTTTGTGTTTGCCGACCAGTGCGGCTGCGTGCAGGGGGTGATTGCCGTGGGCGCGGGATTGCCGGCTCTGGCCGGCCCGCTGCGCGGCCTTTCCTACGGCGTCTTCATGACCCTGGGCGTCAACGATTTCAACTATCCGGAGCTCGTGGAGCTGGAGCAGGTGCTCGACTCGCTCCACGTGCCCAATCGCCTGCGGCGCTTCGACGGCGATCACCAATGGCCGCCGGCCGAGATCCTTGCCGAAGGGGTGGACTGGCTGCAACTGGAGGCCATGCGCCAGGGACGCAGGCCCAAAGACGAAGCGTTCATCGCGGGAATGAGCGCGCGGTCGCTCGAGCGCGCCGAGGCCGACGAGAAGGCGGGCGACCTGCTGAGCGCCTACGAGGAATACCGCAAGTCCGCCGAAGAGTTCGCCGGGATCGGCGATGCCGCCCCGTTTGCCAGCCGCGCCGCGGCGATGAAAGTCTCGCCGGACCTTCAGAAATCGCGGAAGCAGGAGCGAGAAGACATCGCGCGGCAGAAACGCCTGGTGGGCGACGTCGAGCAGCAGCTCGCGTCGCTGCCACCCGGGAGCGTTGAGGTGACGCGCCGGGCGAGCGATATTAAGGCGATGGCCGGCGAGCTGCGGGACAGCGCGGATAATGCCAAGAACCCGCGGGACGTCCGGGTGGCGCGCCGCGCCGTCTCCGACGTGTTCGCCATGGGGTATGAGGGCGGCCTCACCCGGTTCCGGCAGGGGGACATGCAGGGCGCCGAGGTTTACTTTGAGGTGGCCGCGACCGTGGGCCCAAAATCTCCCGGGCCGCCGTTTGAGCTGGCGAAGATCTACGCGCGCTCCGGCGACAAGAAGCACGCCATGCGCTCGCTGGAGCTTGCCGTGAGCAAAGGGTTGAAGAATCCCGCGTTGTTGCGCGATACCGCGGACTTTGCCTCGCTGCGCGGCGAGGCGCGGTTCCAGGAGCTGGTAGCGCAACTGGAGCAGGCCCAGGCCCAGACCTCCTCGCCGCACTAAGCCCTGGCTCAGGGCGCAATGCACACGGAAACAGTCTGCCGCTTGCTCCGGCAGGAGCATGGTGCTTAGAATTGGCGGCGCCTGCCCAGGGCCGGCCAGGGACGAGGAGCGAACGGGATGAACCCCATCGAGTACATCGAATCGCGGCGGGACGCCAATCTGGCGGAGCTCGTCGAGTTCCTTAGAATCCCAAGCATCAGCACCAAATCCGAACACAAACCGGACGTGGAGCGCGCGGCGCGCTGGGTGCAGGAAAAGCTGCGCGGCCAATTTGAGAAAGTCGAGTTGATCCCCACCAAGGGGCATCCGCTGGTTTATGCGGAGAGCGCCCAGGTTGCGGGAAAGCCGACGGTCCTGTTTTACGGGCACTACGATGTGCAGCCCTCCGAGCCGGACCACCTGTGGACGACTCCTGCGTTTGAGCCGGCGGTTCGCGGCGGCAACCTCTACGGCCGCGGCACCGCCGACGACAAGGGGCAGGTGCACATCCACCTGGCCGCATTCGAAGCCCTGAAGAAGACGGAAGGCCGGCTGCCGGTAAACGTAAAGGTGATTATCGAGGGCGAAGAAGAAGTGGGGGGCGAAGCCCTCTACGCCTACGTGAAGGAAAACAAAGAGAGGCTGCGCGCCGACGCCCTGGTGGTTTCCGACACGAGCATGCTGGCTCCCGGCGTGCCGTCGGTGACCTACGGGCTGCGGGGGTTGAACTACTACCAGATCGAGCTGGCCGGCCCCGCGCAGGACCTGCATTCCGGCGTATTTGGCGGCGCGGTGCCGAATCCGCTGACCATCCTCAGCGAGCTTTTCGCGAAGATGCACGACAAGAATTTCCGCGTAACGGTGCCGCACTTCTACGACGACGTAGCCACGCTCTCGAAGGTGGAACGCAAAGCTCTCAACGGGCTTCCCTGGAAAATGAGCCAGTTCAAGAAGAATGTGGGAGCGCCTGGGCTGGCCGGTGAGAAAGGCTTCTCCACCATCGAGCAGCTTTGGTGCCGGCCCACGTTCGAACTCAACGGCATCTGGGGCGGCTACATGGGCGAGGGCGCCAAGACGGTGATCCCCGCGAAGGCCTGGGCGAAATTCTCCACGCGTCTCGTGCCCAACCAGAATCCGCAGAAAATCGTGAAGGAAGTGGAAAAGCATGTCCGCGGCCTGCTGCCCAAGTCGGTGACCTGCGAATTCCGCGTGCTGAGCTCCGGCAAGCCCTGGGTCGCGCCGTACACGCATCCCTTCTTCGCGGCCGCGCACCGCGCGCTGGAAAAGGGCTTCGGCAAGAAGGCCGTGTTCATCCGCGAGGGCGGTTCGATTCCATTCGTCACCGACATGTCGGACACGTTCAAGATTCCTTGCATCCTGCTGGGCTTCGGCCTGCCCGACGAAAACGCCCACGCGCCCGACGAACACCTCTCCCTGGAGAACTATTACGGCGGCATCAAAGCGGCGGCCTATTTCTACCAGGAACTGGCCAGAGTCTAAGCGCCATCGCGCGCGGGCGGAGACGGAACGCCGCGCGCCTAATGAACTTCCCCGCACTCCCCGCAAGAGTTCCCCTTGACACGCATGCATAGGAATGCTATATATAGAGACGTGGTAGCCAAGCTTCCCTCTCGAATGAAACGCGGCAGCGCCGAACTGGCCATCCTTTCCGTGCTCGCCGACGAGGCCCTCCACGGCTACGAAATCGCCCGGCGTATCGAGACGCAGACCAGCGGCGTGCTCCGCTTCACCCTGGCCTCGCTCTATCCCATGCTGTACCGCCTGGAAGCCCGCGGGTGGATTGCCGGGAAATGGGAAACGCGGACCAATGGCCGCCGCCGCCGCTGCTACCGGCTGACCCAAACCGGACGAAAGAAGCTGGTTCCGCTTCGCGCGGAGTGGCGCGTGTTCTTCCATGCGCTCGACCGGCTTGCAGGCGTGGCCGATGCGTGACGGAGCGCTGGGAAACGGGCGGCATGGCGAGGTGAGGCATGAGCGAAACTGACTGGCATCGCTTCGTACGGGAGCGGCTGGGCGGCCAGCCTCGCGCCTCCGTCCCCAGCGAGGAAGTGATCGCGGAACTGGCCGAGCACCTCGAAGACGTGTATCAGGACGCCCGGCGGCGCGGGCTCTCGCACGAGGCCGCCATGGCCAGCACAAAAGAACAAACTTCCGATTGGAGACTCCTGGCCGAAAGAATCCGTCGCGCCCGCGCAAGGGAGGATGTCGTGTCGCACACAGCCAAAACAATCTGGGTACCGGGAATCTCGGTCCTGTTTTTCGCATCGCTCCTGTTGCTGGCCATGACGCGGCTGATGCCGCCGACCGCGTGGGCCAGCCCGCACGGGCCTTGGCTGGTTGCCGTCCCCTGGCTGTGTGCGTATCTGGTGTTCGGTGCATTGGGGGCGTGGTGGTCGTATCGTGCGGGAGGCAGCATGTCAGAGCGGTTTTTCTCGGGAGTTTTCCCCGCGGCCCTGCACCTCGCGATTTTTGTAACGGGAGCCGCGGCCGCAATGATCGGGCGGCCCTGGAGCTCGGAGTACAGGCAGCTCGCTTTTCTGGCCACGGTGTTTCTGCGCTGGGTGATGATTCCCGGGGCCGCGCTGGCCCTGGGAACTTTGCCCTTCCTCCGTGGCCGGTCCGGGAAAGCAGTACCGGCGGCGTCCTGACAAACAGGTATTCCTGCGGCATGCACGCTATTCCTTGAATATCGCGGTGATTTCGCGTGAGGGCACGGCGTCGTCCGCGAAATTGAACGTGCCGTGCTCGCGCATCTCGCGTGAGGCGCTGAGAAAGGCGCCCAGGGCAGCGCGGGCGAGCGAGCTGCCAATGCTTACGCGCTTTACCCCGATGGCAGAAAGCTCGGCGAGGCTCAGGCGCGCTCCTTGCAGTCCCATCAGGACATTCACGGGACGATCCACGGAGCGGACGACGGTGGCAATATCCTCCTTTGTGAGAAGTCCCGGCGCGTAGAGAACGTCCGCACCGGCTTCCTGGTACGCCTGCAAGCGTTTGATCGTGTCCTTCATGTTTGGCCGGCCGTGCAGGTAGTTTTCCGCGCGGGCCGTGAGGGTGAAGGTAAAGGGGAGCGCGCGCGCCGCCGCGACGGCTGCGCGAACGCGGTCCACGGCGTGCGCCAGTTCGTAAATGGGCTGGTCGGCGCGGTTCGTGGAGTCTTCGATCGAGCCGCCCACGAGCCCTGTGGCCGCTCCGAACCGGATGGTTTCCGCGCAGGTCTCCGGCGCGTCGCCAAAACCGTTTTCGAGGTCAGCGCTCACCGGAAGATCGGTGGCCGCCGCGAGCGCGGCCGCGTGGGCGATGATTTCGCCGCGATCCACCGTGTTGTCGCGCTTCCCGACGGAGAATGCGTAGCCCATGCTGGTGGAGGCCAGGGCCTCGAAACCCAGATGCGCCAGCAGCTTCGCGGTGCCCGCGTTCCATGGATTGGGGATGATGAAGGCGTCGTCGCGCTCGTGAAGAGCGCGGAAGGCGCGTCCTTTCTCGATTTGGGTCATGGCTTGAGTCATGGTTGTTTACCTCGCAGGCCTTCAGATGCGGGAATCCCGAATGTTCCCTCGACGGTTTCGACGAAGTTCCGCTCTTCCCGCAGGATCAGACGCCGGGTCTGGGCCATGGCGAAGTTCTCGATTCCTTCGGGGTCGGATTTCAGGTTCGCCCGGTAGCACTCGTAGGCGGCCAGGCTATCGAAGGCGATCAAACCCCAGGCCACGTTGTTCGTGCCTTCGTGCGGAAGAAAATAACCGACCAGGTGGCCGCCGCAGCGGGGGATGATGCGGCCCCAATTCTCGGCGTACTGCCTGAACGCGTCTTTCTGGAATGGATCGATTTCGTAGCGGATCACGCAGGTAAGTTTCATCGTGTCCTCCTGCGCAGGAGTATGCCGGTTGCTGGACGGAGACACTTCGTCTACCATCGAAGTATGACCGCAGCACAACCTGCGGGCCGAGCCGTCTCCCAGATCGCGGCTGCCATTGGCGAGCCGGCCCGCGCGCGCATGCTCTATTGCCTGATGGACGGCCACGCGCGGACCAGCACCGAACTGGCGCTCGTGGCCGGCGTGAGCGCGGCAACGGGAAGCGCGCACCTGAACCGCCTGAAAGCGGAGCATCTGGTGAAAGTGCTCGTCCAGGGAAGGCACCGCTACTACAGCCTTGCCGGGGGAACTGTGGCCGCCGCGCTCGAGGCCTTGGACGTTCTTGCCGCAGCGCCGCGCGCCGCCTTTGTACCCACCACGCCCGACCCGCTGCGCACGGCGCGCACCTGCTACGACCACCTGGCGGGCTCGTTGGGAGTCTTGCTTCACGACCGGTTCCAGGCGCTGGGCTGGCTCTCGGAACCCGCAGGCGGCGGCAATTCCTACGACCTGACCCCGCGGGGGGAGAAAGCGTTCGCAGGACTGGGAATCGACGTCGCGGCCATGCGAGCCTTGCGGCGACGCTTTGCATTCGGATGCGTGGATTGGAGCGAGCGGCGGCCGCACGTTGGCGGCGCGCTCGGCGCGGCCGTGTTGAAACTGGCGCTCGAAAGAAAATGGGTGGTCGAGGATCCCGGCGGCAGGTCGCTCGAGATCACCCGGCAGGGACGGCGCGAAATGCAGTCGCGGCTGGGGCTGGCGATCTAGCGGGCGGGACAAATCCCGTGTGTTTTTCCGCTTGACAAGCATGGCTCTGTGCATCACCATATAGTTATGCAACCTGGCGGTTATGGACACACCTCTCCGGCAAGCCTCGATGCCGTTTTCGCCGCGCTGGCCGATCCCACGCGCCGCGCCATCCTGGCGCGGCTGGCCGAGGGCGACGCCTCCGTGCGGGAGCTGGCTGAACCCTTCGAGATGAGCCAGCCGGCCGTCTCCAAACACCTGAAGGTGCTGGAGCGGGCGGGCCTGGTGCGCAGCGGCCAGGACGCGCAGCGGCGGCCCCGGCGGCTGGAGGCGCGGCCACTGGGCGACGCCACCGGGTGGCTCGAGGGGTACCGGCGCTTCTGGGAAGGCAACTTCCGGCGGCTCGATTCCCTGCTCGACGAGTTGAAGGCCACGGAGAAAAAGCGCGGCGGCACGAAACGCAAAGCAAAAGAACGCAAAGGAGAGAAATCATGATCGGCGCAAATCTGCAGGTGGCCGCCAAGGGCGACCGCGAGATAACCATGACGCGGACATTCGACGCTCCGCGCCGTATGGTCTTCGACGCGTTTACCAAGCCGGAGTTGGTGAAGCGATGGCTTCTTGGGCCGGACGGCTGGACGATGCCGGTGTGCGAGATCGATCTGCGCGCGGGCGGACGCTACCGCTACGTGTGGCGCAACGCCGCCCAGGGAAAAGAGATGGGCGTGAGCGGCGTCTTTAGCGAGGTCACGCCGCCGGAGCGCATCGTCCACACGGAGAAGTTCGACGAGAGCTGGTATCCCGGCGAAGCCGTGGTGACCACCGTGCTCGCCGAACAGGGCGGCAAGACCATATTCACGATGACGATTCTGTGCGAATCGCGCGAGGCGCGCGAAGTGATGCTGAAGTCCGGCATGGAGAAGGGCGTGGCACAGAGCTACGACCGGCTGGCCGGGATTCTGGCCGGGAAGGCGTGACGCCGCGGGACGGCAAGGCGCAGCCTGTGGCGGGCTGACGACGTTATGGTTTCGCGGGGGAATCATAGGCAGCGGCGGCAATTTCTCCGAGGGCCTGGCCGGCAACTTTGGTGACGGCGTCCGGATCTTCGAACGAGACGGGGATGAGGTTCACGTAAAGGGCGAAGGCGAGCCGGCGTCCGTCGGTGGTGGTGAGGTAGCCGGCGAGGCCCTTACCGGTGACCATTACGTTTTTGTTGAGCGCGTTGTACCGCGAGAGCGTGCCGGTTTTTGCGCGTACGTGGCCGGCCGCGGGCGAATCGGGCTGAATGTTCCACAGGGTGCCATCGCGGCCGAGGACCGGTAGCGCATTCAGGAAGAGTGGAAAATCCTTCTGCCGCGACATGAAGGCCAGATAGTGGACCATGAAGTCGGGTGTGAAGAAGGCGTCGGCGCCCGCTCCGTCCGACTGTGCCGCGCCGCTCAAGTCGAGTCCCGCCTTGGCCAGGAAGTCGTGCTCCAGATCAAAACCTGCCTGAACGTCGGGCTTGTGCGCGAGCACGGCGGCCAGGAGAAACGGCATCGAGCTGGCGTGGAGGTTCTGGCTCACCTTGAGCGTCACCTTTACTTCCTCTGAAAACGGCGGCGAAATGTGCTCGGCCACCATATTTGCGTCGGAGTAGGAAGCGGCGAGGGCCTTCGAGCCCGGCGGCTGCGGAGCAGCGGGAGCGGTGGACGATTCGACCGTGACGCCTGCCGCGGCGAGGGCCTCGCGCAACACGACTTCCGCGAAGCGGCTGGGCTGCGCGACGGCATAGTTGTGGACGATGGATAGGCTTCCCCACGGCACGTTGCCGGTAAGAGTAACGACGCGGGTGCCGTCCGGATTGGCAACGTCGCCTGCGACATCGAAATCCGGCTTGGAATCGGAGCTGCCCGTGGTGACTTTGTTGACGAACGTGGCGTAGGAAGTTTGCGGCGAGGTGCGAAGTACGGCGGGCGCGCCTGGAATTGTGCCGGGGCCGACGGTGAGGTCAATCACGTTGTCGTTGACGATGATGGGAGAAATCACTACGGCGGTGCCTCCCTCGCGGGCGCCTTCGGGATAGAGGCTGATGTCCACGCGCACGTTGCCGCGAATGCGCTTGATTCCCTTCCCGGCGATTTGAGCTGCGAGCGCGCGGATGACGGCGAGCGGATCACCGGGAACGGCGCGCGTGTCGGGGCTGCCGCCATAGGCATGATCGTGATTCTCAAAAGCCAGGGTGCCGTCGGGCTGGATGCGGTTGGAAAGATTGGGATCGCCGCTGGCTACCAGAATCAGGTCGCCGGTGACGGTTCCGTCGGCGGCGATAGGGCCCGTGCGATAGACGCGCGTGTGGAAGCGATAGTCCGGGCCGAGCAGCTCGAGCGCGGTTCCCTCCGTGAGCAACTTGGTGGTGGAGGCGGGAACGAAGAACTTATCGGAATTCTGCGCGTAGACCACGGAGCCGTCGTCGAGCGAGATAAACTCGATGCCGAAATGGGAGTGCTTAAATTCAGGGCGGCTGGTGACGGCGCGTATGCGTTCAGCCAGCGTGGAAGGGCCGGACTGTCTTTGGTCTCCTTGGGACGCAGAGGAAGACTGCGCGCGGAGGAATGCGCCGGGCGAGACGAGAATGCCAAACAACACCAGGGACTGCAGAAGAGACTGTAGGAAGCGGGGACCGCGCGTCATTGAAATCCTCCGTTTGCGCGCCAGAGTTTACGCTGCCGGTGGACTGGGAAAAAGGACTGAGTGGCCGCGAGGGCGCGTTTGCTAAACCGGGGCGTTGGTAGAAAAATGGATGCGCTGCGCCTGGCGACTACAGGGGATTCGGAATGACGTTTGTGATTCATGCTGCCGGCAAGATGGTGCGAGCCGCGGTGTGCTGCGCGTTGTGCCTGGCGCTGGTGCCCTGGGCTGTGTTTACGCAATCGCTGCCGCGCGGCGACGTGGATGAAGAGATGGTGAAGAGCCCGGCGCTCCAGGGCAACCTGCTGGGCGATTCCGCCACGCGGCACGTGAGCATCTACCTGCCTCCGTCTTACGGGAAGGGCCCGTCGCACTATCCGGTGGTGTATCTGCTGCATGGCTATCTGGGCTCGGACCAGTCGTGGATTGCGGGAGACTGGGCCAACGTACCGAAGATCGCGGACCGGCTGATCGCCGCGGGCAAGATGCGCGAGATGATCATCGTCATGCCGGACGGCTCGAACAAATTCCTGGGCTCGATGTACACGGATTCGCCGACCACGGGCAACTGGGAGGAATTCATCACGCAGGACCTGGTGCATTACGTGGACCGGCACTTCCGCACGGCGGCGCGGGCGGAAAGCCGCGGCATCGCGGGCCACTCGATGGGCGGGTACGGCGCGCTGAAGCTGGCCATGAAGCATCCAGACGTGTTCAGCGCCGTGTATGCGATGAGCGCGTGCTGCATGGAGTGGGGACCGGACCTTTCGCCGGCCAACGCGGCGTGGGATCGCGTGCTCGGGTTCGAGCGCATGGACCAGTTTGCCGCCACGCAGGCGGAGTTTTGGCATCCGAAGGCGGAGAGCGACCGCGCGGGCATGTTCTTTTCCATGGCGTTCATGGCCATGGCTGCCGCGTGGTCTCCGGACCCGGAGCGGCCTCCCTTCTTCGTGGATTTGCCGGTGGAAAAGCGCGACGGCGGGCGCGCGATGCTGCAAGCGGTGATGGCGGAATGGTCCGCGAACATGATCGTGCCGGCGAGCGGCCAGTACAGGGCCAATCTGGCGCGGCTGCACGGGCTGAGCTTCGACGTGGGGAAGCAGGAGCAATTCCCGTCGATCCTCGCGGGCGCGCGCGACTTCTCGCAGGCGCTCAAGCGCAACGGGATTCAGCACGAATTCGAGGAATACGAAGGCACGCATATGAGCAAGATCGGTGAGCGGATCGAGACGAAGGTCCTGCCGTTCTTCTCGCGGGTGCTGGAATAGCCGGAGGCGGGAGAGCGGTCGCGGGCGCCGCAGGGCCGCGCAGTCGGCGCGTACCGCGAGCGCGCAGGGAAAGAAAGCGCCGGCGAGCCGGGAAGATACTTGGGCTGAAAGGGAAAGGATACCCCTCCCCCCACCGGAATTGCGTAAACCCATGAAAATGCGGGGGATAGAGTGAGGTGACTTGCGCAAACCATTGAAACTAAAGGGCTTATAATGGCGTCTTTGGGGGGTTTTCGGCGCTCGGCGGGCCGTAAGGGACACTGTGATGAAGTCCATCGATAGTTACTCGATGGTATTATACCATACGTGTCAAGGAAATAACCAAAAATGCCGCAGAACCGGAGCGTCAGTGCACGGTGAAAGCGGCATCCAGGGCATAGGAAGAACCGTCGGGGTTATGGAGCACGAACTGCGCGGCGCCCGTGGAAAGAGAACCGGGCAAAACCACCGAAAGAGTTGAAGAATCCACGAAAGACACGGCGGCTGCCACGCCATTGACGATGACGCTCGTGCCGGCGGCAAATCCGGTTCCGCGGATGGTGACCGCTGTGCCAGCAGGACCCGACGCAGGCGTGACGCTGCCGATGCCCAGCGGCACTGAATCCATCTGAACGACGGTCAGACCAGCCGTGGTGGCGAGAAAGATCTGGTCACCGGCAGGAGTGAGTGCGATGGCCTTGAGCGCGCCGGGTCCGAAGATCGAACTGAGAACCACCTGAGTAAGGAAGACTCGCTCGCGCAGGCGGCCGGTATGGACGTCCACCAAGTCCAGCACGGCATTGCTGGTTCCGGCGTTATCCTCAAGAAAAACGCATGAG
>DATFZR010000450.1:0-6790 GCA_035314265.1 Candidatus Acidiferrales bacterium | reverse complement strand
GCGTTCCACAACCCCGGCTGCGGGCGCCGCGGGCTCCTCCGGCAGGCGCACCACCAGCGCTGACGCGGTTACGCCGCGGACGGCCTCCACCGTACCGTCGTGATCGGAAATGATGGCCTGGGCGACCGCCAGTTCCAGGCCCGTCGAATACGTCCGCTTGACCGGCACCGAAGAAAACATCCGCACGGCTTCTTCGTCGTTCGGAAATGCCGCAGGCCACTCGATACGCAGGACCACGAAGCCGGGCACGCGTTCGGTGCGAATCACGAACGTGCCTCCCGCAGACATGGAATACACGGCGTAGAGAAGAAACGTATCCAGCGCGCGGCCCAGCGCTGAGGAATCGCCGCGCACGGCCGGCAAATCCTCCGCCAGCGACACCTCGGGAGAGATGGGCGGGCGGGTGATGTCGGAAACCGATGGATTGAACAGGGGTTCCAGATCGCGGAGCACGGCGCGCACCACATCGTTCAGGCGCACGGACTGCATGGGCAGCACGAGCAGCTCGCCGAAATCACGAAAGCGGTCCAGCACGCGCTGGAAGCTGGCGATGCCTTCGGAAACGTCGCCGGAGACGCGCGCGTCGCCCAGCGCCACGAGCGCGGCCTCGATTTCCGTGGTGACGCGGCGGGTCATCTCGCGCCAGGCAGCCACGCGTTCCGCCTGCAGCGACCGTTCCCGTTCGGCCGCCAGTTTCTGCGCGGCCTGGTTCAACGCCTGCGCCAGCGCCACCACCTCCGGGCCGCCGCGTTCCTCGGCGCGAGCGCCGGGCGAGAGCGCGGCAATATCCCGCGCCGAGCGCGCCAGGCGCACCAGCGGCCGTACCATCCTTTTCGCGCTGCCGTAGCTCACGGCGGAACCCGCCGCCAGCCCCAGCGCCAGTGCGAGCAGCATGCGGCGCCACAGCGCTTGCTCTTCCGAGTATTGCGCCGTCGAGGAGTAGCCGATCATCACCGCGCCGAGCACGCCCTGGCCGTTCTGGCCGGAGGACGTGAGCGGCAGCACGTAATCGTTCTCTCGCGCAACGCTGTCGGCAAACCGGTGGCTTTCGCCGCCGGCTGACGGATTCCGGCAGACCTGCGTGAGGAATTCAGCGGCCGTTCCCGGCGAGGCGGCCGCGCCGGCCGAATCCCAAAGCTGCTGCGCGTCGCATTTTCCGCCGGGGTCCACCAGAAGCAGCGCGCGCATGCCCGGGCCGAGCGGCAGCGCGGCGAGCAGCCGGTGGTCCACCAGCCTGCCGCCCACTACGTAGAGTTTCCGTTCGCCCACGGAGAGTTCGCGCACAGCCAGTTGGGCGATGGCCGCCTGGCCGCCCGCCATCCAGTGCCGCAGGAAGGCGCGGCCACCCGTGGCCTGCGCCGCGGCGGGCACCCAATCTTCCTTGTGGCCGCTCGCTCCCGAGGACTCCGTGGAGGAGATGATCGTGCCGTCGCTGGTGACGAACTCAAAGAGCTCCAGGGCATGCGTGCGAGCGGCGCCGCTGGCGTCGTTTGCGTAGACCGAGTAGTCGGACTGGGGACGGCTCAAATCGAGGGCCATGCGCAGCGTGGCTTCCGATTCGGCCACCAGGCCCACGCGGCGGCTCACGTCGTCCGCGCCGCGGTCCATTTCGCGCCGCACGTTTTCAAACGCGGCGGCCACCTGGCCCTGCTCCATTTGTCCGTAGGTGTGGCGGAGTCCGCCGATGGCGGCAGAGAAAAGAAGTCCGGCAGCCAGCGCAAAGGCGGCGAGGAACGAGAAGAAGACCTTCGCGGGAAACGTCATCGTTCGCGCGAAATCATAGCACAGGCGGGCGGCGCGTCCGCGGGAAGCCTGGTGGAATGTTGCCGGGCACTCATCATCGGCAGAGGCATCCCGTTCCTCATTGCGGGGGGATCTGGGGATGCCGCAGGCGCCACTCCCACGCGCTGCGAATCATCTCTTCCAGGCCCAGACGGGGGCGCCAGCCCAATTGCTCGGCGGCTTTGCTATGGCTGGCCACGAGTTGCGGGGGGTCGCCCGGTCGGCGCGGATATTTTTCGATGGGGATTTTCTTCTGCGTTACGCGCGCGGCGCATTCCACCACTTCGCGCACGGAGTAACCCCGGCTGTTGCCCAGGTTGTAGATGCCGGAAGCCGTGCGCGTGCGGTCGAGCGCCAGCACGTGGGCCTCCGCCAGATCCTCCACGTGGATGTAGTCGCGAACGCAGGTGCCGTCGGGCGTGGGGTAATCGTCGCCGTATAGTTCCAGGTATGGGCGGTGGCCCAGCGCGACTTCCAGAACGCGGGGGATCAAATGCGTCTCCGGGTGATGCATCTCCCCCGACGCCTCGGTGGCTCCGGCTACGTTGAAGTAGCGGAGAGAAACGAAGTGGAACCCGCCGCCGCCCGCGCCCGCTGCGCCTTCGCTCGCGGCGCGTTCCGTGTCTGCGAGGATGCGTTCGCACATCAACTTCGTCCAACCATAAGGATTCACCGGGACTGTGGCGCATTCCTCGGAAATCGGCACTTCGGCGGGCTCGCCGTACACGGCGGCCGTGGAGGAAAGCACCAGCCGCCGGCAACCGGCCCGCGACATGATTTCGAGAAGCGGCAGCAGGTTGGCGACGTTCTCGCGGTAGTAGCGCACCGGATTGCGCACCGAATCGCCCACCAGGGAAATCGCGGCCATATGCACAACCGCCTCGATGGGATGCTGGTTGAACAGCCGCTCGACCGCCAGCGTTTCAGCCAGATCCGCCTGGATCACTTCCACACCCGGCGGCAGCGCCCAGCGGTGGCCCTGATAGAAGTTGTCGAAAACGATGGGTGTGTCGCCGCGCTCGAGGAGGCGTGCGGTGATGACGCTGCCGATGTATCCGGCTCCGCCGGTGACCAGAATCTTCGCCAATGGATTTCCTCTCGCGTCTGCCGCTCTCCCGCCGCGGGCGAGTGGGAGCTGTGGGATTCAGTGCGCCACGCGTTCGGCGCGTGCGCGCTCGAACTCAATCACGCTGTCGATGATGCGGTCGAGCCTGGTCTTCGGTTCGTAGCCGATGAGACGCCGGATCTTGCCCAGCGCGGGCACGCGGCGCTGCATGTCTTCGAATCCCTCTTCGTAGGCCTGGTCGTAGGGAATGTGGACGATTTCCGAGCGGCTGCCGGAGGCGCTGCGCACGCGCTCGGCCAGTTCGTTGACGGTGATCTCCTCGTCGCTGCCGATGTTGAACACCTCGCCGAACGCCTTTTCATTACGCACCAGGCGCGCGAGCGCTTCCACCACGTCGCCCACGTACCCGAAGCAACGGGACTGCCGGCCGTCGCCGAACACGGTGATGGGCTCGTCGCGCAGGGCCTGGCGGACAAAGTTGGGCAGCACCATGCCGTACCGCCCCGTTTGCCGCGGGCCCACCGTGTTAAAGAAGCGCACGACGATCACCGGCAGGCGCTTCTCCTTCCAATAAGCGATGGCCAGAAATTCATCAATGGCCTTCGAGCAGGCGTAGCTCCAGCGGCCCTTTGTGGTGGGGCCGATCACCAGGTCGTCGTCCTCGCAGAACGGGATTTTTGTGGCCTTGCCGTAGACTTCGGAGGTGGACGCGATCACCACCAGCTTTTTCTTCTTGGCGGCGCACTCCAGCACGATTTCCGTGCCGCGGATATTCGTCTCGATCGTGCGCACGGGGCTTTCCACGATCAGGCGGACGCCTACGGCGGCGGCCAGGTGGTAAACAACGTCGCAGCGGTCCACCATCTCCGCGAGCTGCGGCACGTTGGCGATGCTGCCGATCTGATAGTGAAAGCGCGGGTGCGCCTTCAGGTGCTCGATGTTCTCGATGGCGCCGGTGGAGAGGTCATCTATGGCCCAGACCTCGTCGCCCAGTTCGAGTAGATGTCCGGCCAGATGCGAGGCGATGAAACCCGCGCCGCCTGTGATGAGAGCTCGCACTCGTGCGCCCCCCTGGAGAGAATGGTGACCCGTGAGACATTCTATGCGGAGTCGCGCAGCGGGGAAAGCCGCGGCGGGGCCCTCTGTGCCCTCGACGCACACGGCAGCGTGCATGCAAGTTCACCGTGAGGGCAACGCCTCTGCTAGAAAACGAAGATGCGCAGGCCCATGCCGAGCAGCGCGGCGGCCAGTATGCCCTGCGGGATGCGGCTGGGAATGCGGCCGTGGAGATGGCCGGCGATCCACATGGCGGGCAGCGAGCCGGCCAGAAGAAACGCCACGGCCACCCAGGGAACGTTCCCCAGACCGGCATGCGGCAACGCCGCAACCGCCGCCAGAATAGCGCTGGCGAAAACATTGCTTCCCACCAGCGTCTCGATCTCCATCCGGTAGCACAGGACCATCACGGGCATCAGCGCGGCCCCCGCGCCGATCGAAGTGACGCTTACAAAAATCCCCACGATGAAGCCGGAAGCAATCACAGCGGCCTGCCGGACGCGTGGGTGGAGGTTCAACTCCCTGTCCGCGATTTCGGGGCGGTGCTTTTCCGGCAGCAGGCGCACCAGAAGAATAACCGCCACCAGGATCAGTGCCAGGCCTATGGAACGCACTAGGAAGCGGCTCTGGTGCTCGGGGTGCTGAATGCCCAACCAGTGAAACACCGCAGCGCCGGCCAGCACGCCCGGCAGTCCGCCGAGCAGCAGGTCTCTGACGATCTCGAAGTTCACCAGCTTGCGGCGGATGAACTGGATGCTGCCGCCGAATTTGGTGAGGCAGGAGAACACCAGGCTGGCGGCCACGGCGCTCGTCGGAGAAAATCCCGCGGCCAGGATCAGCAACGGCGTGAGCAGCGAGCCGCTCCCCAGGCCGGTGAGGCCGATCAGAAAGCCCACGCCCGCGCCGATGGCGATTTCAAGCAGAGGGACGAGTGGCCCGGAGGGATGCAGCGGCCCGCTCACTGTTCGATATAGCCGAGACGCGTAAGACGCTCTTTGATCTTTTCCGCCTCTTCGGCGGTGTATGTGGGTTCGATGGCAGGTTCCACCAGGCCGAGCTGCTCGAGCCGGGCCAGAATGCGGGCTGCGGATTGCCGTTCAGACTCGGCAGGGGTGTCAATCGCCAGCTCGGGAGTCAGCGGCGGCTCGTAGGGATCGCTGACGCCCGTGAAATTCTTGATCTCGCCGGCCAGTGCCTTCTTATACAGGCCTTTCACGTCGCGCTGGATACACAGGTCGAGCGGGGTGTTTACAAACACCTCGACAAATCGGTCGGTTTCGTGGCCGGAGCGCACCTCGTCGCGGACGGCGCGATAGGGAGAGATGGCCGCGGCAATGGCAATCGTGCCGTTGCGGCTGAGCAGGCGGCATACGTAGCCGATGCGGCGGATGTTCTCGTCGCGGTCTTCCCGGGAGAAGCCGAGTCCCTTGGTCAGGTGCTTGCGCACCTCGTCGCCGTCCAGGATTTCCACAAAGCGGCCCCGCGCCTTCAACTCTGCGGCGACGATTCCCGCGAGCGTGGTCTTGCCCGAGCTGGGCAGCCCCGTGAACCACAGTGTGAATCCCTTGTGCTTTTCCATCGGTGTCATCGGTTTGGCTCGATTGCGTCCCGCTTCCGCTAGGACGCCTGGGATTGATAGGCCTCGCGAAGAATCTCGGCCACTTCCGGCCGCGTGAACTCGCGCGGCAGGTCTTTGCCCGCGCGCAGCATTTCGCGCACCTTCGTGCCGCTCAGGATCACGCGGTCCTCCGGAGCGTGCCGGCAGGTTTTCTCCGAAGCCATTTCGCCGCACCGGACGCAAAAGAAGGTGTGATCGAAGCAGATGGGAGTGATGCCCAGCTCACCCGGCTCGAACTCGAAAAACTTGCGCTGCGCGTCGTAGGTTCCGTAGTAGTTGCCCACGCCGGCGTGGTCGCGCCCCACGATAAAGTGCGTGCAGCCGTAATTCTTGCGGGCGATGGCGTGGAAGATGGCCTCGCGCGGCCCGGCGTAGCGCATGGCCGCGGGGTACACGCTCAACACCGTGCGGCTGGCCGGATAGGCCGTCTGCATCAGCGCAAGATAGCAGCGCATGCGCACGGAGGCCGGCACATCTTCGTCGCGCGTGGCCCCAACGAGCGGATGCAGCAGCAGGCCGTCCACGGTTTCCAGCGCGCACTTCAGAATGTATTCGTGGGCGCGGTGCACGGGATTGCGCGTCTGGAAAGCGACCACGGTGCGCCAGCCGCGATGCTCAAACAGGAAGCGCGTCTCTTTGGGGTCCAGCAGGTAATTCGCAAACTCGCCGCGGTCCGGCCGCCGCAGCAGTTGGATGGGCCCGGCCAGGCAGCAATCGCCCACGCCGTTCAGATACTGCACGCCCGGGTGCTTTTCCTCGGTGGTCAGCAGCACCTGGCGCGCTTCCGCCTCGCGGTCGTAGGAAAACACTTCCTCTACTTCGAGAATCGCGTAGATCTGCCCGTCATCGCCGGTCAGCGCCACGCGCGCGGCGCCGCGCAGCGTTTTCGCCTGGTCGGCGGTGATCGCCAGCGTGACGGGGATCGTCCATGGGAGGCCGCTCGCCAGACGCTGCGTGGCAAGCACGCTTCGGTAGTCCCGCTGGTTCATAAAGCCCTGGAGCGGGGAGAATGCGCCCACGCTGATCTGCTCGACGTCGGAAAGCTGGCGGGCGTTCAGAAGCACGGGCGGCAGGGATTTCGCCTCGTCCAGCAGGCGCTCCCGCTCTGCTCCCTCGACGATGCGGTTTACCAGCTTTCCGCCATGTGGCCGGCTGAGGCTCATTGAAGGTCCCGAATCAGGTTCGCTTCTCGAATAGAAAACTGCAGACCGTCCCTGGCTGTCCCTCCGCGAAGCTCTCGAAGGCTCGCAAGAGCTTGCGCCGCGTTG
>DATFZR010000449.1:0-4359 GCA_035314265.1 Candidatus Acidiferrales bacterium | reverse complement strand
AATGGGCCTGGCGCTGCTCGCCGCAGCGGCCCTGTTCACCCTCAAAGCGCTCAACGTCGGTCCGGGCGGCGGAATGGCTCTGGAGCTCCGTGGTGGTCTGCTGGCCGCTGGATTGATTGGAAATTTTATGCTGGGCGCCCTGATGACGCTCGGCATCGGACTCTACGGCCCCTGCCTGATCCTGATCAGCCTTCTCGGCATGAATCCGACCGCCGCGTTTCCGATCATGATGGGCTCGTGCGCGTTCCTGATGCCCGTCGGCGGCGTGCGCTTCATTCGCGAAGGCGGCTACAGCCTGCGCACGGCGGTGACGATGACACTCTCCGGCATTCCCGCCGTGCTCATCGCCGCGTACATCGTAAAGTCTTTGCCGCTTAAATACGTCTACTGGCTCGTGATCATCGTGGTGGTTTATGCCTCGGCGATGATGCTGAAGTCCGCCGCGCAGGAGCGCGGCTCAGCCAAGTAAAACGTCCTTCAGCTAACCTTGGCGCCCGTGCTTGAGCCTTCCTTCTTGCTGCGCTTGTTCGCGTACAGGTCGTCGTCGGCGCGCTTCATCAATTCTTCCGGTGAATCGCCCGCGCGGTGGTTCGAGCAGCCCGCGGAAAACGCGATGGCCACCTCGTTCCCCTGGCATTCCACCTTGTGGCCGCTCAGCCGGTTGAGCACGTAGCGAACTTCCTCCAGCTTGCAATCCGGCAGCAGCACCAGAAACTCGTCGCCCCCAAACCGCACGGCCAGGTCTGAGCCCCGGATGGCCCGGTTCAGGCACTGCGCGAAGGCGCGAATCAGCTCGTCGCCCCCCGCGTGGCCAAACTTGTCGTTCATGATCTTGAGACCGTCCAGGTCCAGCAGCAGTACGGCCAGCGGCCGCCCCGTGCGCTGCGCCCGCAGAACCTCTCCCTCCAGGCGCTGCTCGCCCGACCGCCGGTTGTACAAGCCCGTAAGCTGGTCGAGCGCCGCGAGCTTGAACACCTCTTCCGTCCGCACTTCCATCTTGCCCATCGCGGCTACCTGGTCGCTCAACTGCCTCTGGATGCGATGAATCAGCGTCTGCTGGTAGATGGTGTACACGTTGAACAGCAGCACCAGCCCCACCAGCCCGCGTACCGTCTGGGCCAGGTAGAACGAAGTGAACACCTCGGCCTGCGACATCAATCCGGGAAAAGCGAACGAGGCGATGCCCAGCGTCAGCAGCAGCGTCACCAGCACGGCGGACGACCACATCCACCACTGGCGCCGCTGGAGATTGCGAATGCTCGCGCGTACCTGCTCTGGCTGTACCGTCAAGCCGGCAGGCGCCGCCTTTGTCTCTTCTTCTGGCAAGAGACCTCCAACCCTTAAGGTAAGGCGATACATTCTCGGCCCAGGGGAAAGGCATGGCAATTGGAAGCTCTGCGGCTGTTTCCTGGCCTTTAATGGCGAACTGGGGACTAACGGACATCTGAGAAACGTCGTGCACCCGCCGAATCCAAGCCTACCGGGTACCGCGTCCCGGGTGTAAAGTACCCGCGCTTTGAAGCAGCGCCTCGGCGAAGATGCCCGGCGTCCAGGTCAAGTCGTGGCCCGTGGGAGAAACCGAATGCAAGCGACTCTCCGCAGTGCGGCTCTCGCAATTCTCCTTGCCAGTATCGGCACGGCCGCAGTGCGGGCCGTTCCCGCCGGCCAGCCCAAATTCCTCGCGCCAGACGTGAAGACCGCCGGCGACATTCCCTTCCCTCCCAACTCGATGGCCGCTGGCGCGGTATCCCTCCTGCTGGCTTTGGACGCCACCGGCCAGGTTCAAAACGTCCAGGTGTTGCGCGATTTCCCGTCACTCACCGGCGTGGTCCAAAGCGCCGTGCAAACCTGGCAGTTTGCGCCCGCAACGCTGGGCGGCGCTCATGTGCCCGCCGATCTTTCCGTCAGCGCGGTTTTCAATCCCTACAATCCCGGCGGCACTTCGTTCCAGACTCTCGTATTGCCGCCTCCCGCGTTCACCCCTGCCCCCGCGCCCGGCGGGCCAAACTTCGTCCCTCCGCAGATTCTATCCGGCACGTTTGCAAAGTATCCCGCCAACAGTGTTGCCTGGGGAGCAGTGGTGCTGGACGTAAGAATCGATTCCGCGGGCCTGGTGACGAACGTGAGAGCGGTGCGGAAGGTGGCCTCGCTAACCACGCCGGCAATGAACGCGGTCCAAACCTGGGCATTTAATCCTGCGACGCTCGACGGACATGCCGTGGGCGCGAATCTGGTGGTCGCCTTCGTCTTCCCGCGCAATACCGCCGGGCCGTAGCACCCAACCCCACGCTCAGGCCGTGCCCCGCGCCTCATTTCCCATCCTCCGCACCGTGATGAACAGGACTCCGAGGCCCAACAGAAGCGTGCTCAGCTCCAACCCCACCGACGCCACGTGCAGGTGAGCAAACGCCTCGCGCGTCGGGCTGGTCCGCGGCGTCGCGGCCACTGACCCGTGCTCCGCCACCATCTGCTGCCGCAGGTCCGCCATTCGCGGAGCCACTCCGTATTGCGATGCCGCCGTCAAAATCACCATCACAAACACCAGCAGCGCCGCCGGACGCACCAGCGCGCGCGCATTGTGCAGCAGCCACGTGTGGCACACCAGGTACACCAGTGCCGCCACCATGGCCACCAGGTGCAGCCGCGCCAGCGCCAGGCCCACCACCGCTCCCGCAAGGTCCGGCGTCGGCAGCAGCCGGAAGGCGTCCGGCGCCACAAAAAACATCAGGAAAAAACTGCCGCCGATCCATGTGCTCAAAGCGAGAACCGCCAGAAACCTGAGGATGGAGGTCATTTGTCGAATCCGCTACACTGCATGTGCACTCGATAAGCGCCGGCTGGACTTCGAATCATCGTTGCCCCGGCGCAACAGGCGGTAGAATATCATCCGGTACGCAAGGCTGGCCCCAGGGGCGGCAGGCAACGCTTCTAATTCGTTACCAGTGGCCAGACCATTGGGAAGACCAGCGGGAAGACCGGCAGGAAGAAATGGTGGGCGATCAAGGGCTCGAACCTTGGACCTCTCCCGTGTGAGGGGAACGCTCTAACCAACTGAGCTAATCGCCCGTCGAAAACTGCAACACAGCGTTTGTAGCAGAAGGGACGCGGATTTTCAACTCATGGCACAGGCCACAGCTTCCACCCAACTCAACGATTTGCGCGCCGCCATCGCCCGCGTGGTCCGCGGCAAAGACGAAGCCATCGAACTCGCCCTCGTCGCGCTGCTCGCCCGCGGCCATCTTCTGATTGAAGACGTTCCCGGCGTCGGCAAGACCACGCTCGCCCAGGCGCTCGCAAAGTCCTTCCGCTGCTCCTTCCAGCGCATCCAGTTCACCTCCGACCTGCTGCCCAGCGACGTGATCGGCACCAGCGTCTACGTGCCCAGCACGCAGGAATTCGAATTCAAGCAAGGGCCTATCTTCGCCAATCTGGTGCTGGCAGACGAAATCAACCGCACCACGCCAAAAACGCAGTCCGCGCTCCTCGAAGCCATGAACGAGGCGCAGGTCACCGTGGACAACAGGACCCACGCCCTGCCCCAGCCCTTCTTCGTTCTCGCCACCCAGAATCCCATCGAGCACCACGGCACCTATCCTCTCCCCGAATCGCAGCTCGACCGCTTCCTGCTGCGCATCCGCATGGGTTATCCCGCGCGCGCCAGCGAAAAAGAAATCATGCGCCGCGATGGCGCCTCCGCACTCGACGCCCTGGGCGCCGCCGTGATGGACGCGGCGGACGTCGTGCGCCTCCAGGAAGTTGTATCGCACGTGCGTGTCGAAGATGCTTTGCTCGATTACGCGTTGGCGATCGTCGAGCGCACACGCGGCGACGAACGCATCCTCCTCGGCGTCAGCCCGCGCGGCTCCGTAATGCTCCACCGCGCCGCGCAGGCCCGCGCCTTCCTCGACGGCCGCGACTACATGGTCCCCGACGACGTGAAGAATCTCGTTATACCCGTCTTCGCGCACCGCATCGTCCTCAATTCCCGCTACGTCTCCACGCAGCGCAAATCGGAACAAACCGAAGCAATCCTCCAGGAATTTCTCGATTCCACGCGCGTTCCCCTCTAATGGCTGCATCGCTGGTTGCGAAGTGGTGGGCCGGGGTCGATAAACGCGGATGGAAAGCGTTTGGCCTGGGCATGGCCGCTCTCGGCCTGGCTCTGCTGCTCGCGCTCTATTCCGCCGCTGTCGCCCAAATGGGAGAAACGCGGCTGGCCGCCATCATGGCCGCTCTCTCTCTCCTGATTGCCGGATGGGTAGGCGTGAAAATCGTCCCCGCGCTCGCCAAGCGCACCGCCCTCCGCTGGCTCTCCGTGGAAATCCGCTTCCGGCTCACCCGCGAGGGCTGGGTCTACAT
>DATFZR010000448.1:0-3445 GCA_035314265.1 Candidatus Acidiferrales bacterium | reverse complement strand
AAGAGAAACTTCAAGCGGGCGCGTTCGCGGTTTTCGCGCAGCACGTCTGCGTCGCGGAACAATTCCGCGACGGCGCGCACCACGGAGACTGCCTGATTCCACTGCACGAACGCATTCAGGCGGAGAGCGAGGTGCGGGTCGGCGGAAAGCCCGCCGCCGACCCGCAGGGCAAAACCGATTTCGCGCCGGCCGCGAAAGTCGCGGGCCACAGCGGTAAGGCCGACGTCATTGATCTCCGGATAGGCGCACCACACGCGGCATCCCGTGATGCACACCTTGAACTTTCGCGGCAGGTTGTAGAAGTACGGATTCCCCGCCAGTTCGCGGCTGGCTTCGAGAGCCAGCGGAGACGCGTCGCACAGCTCGCCCGCGTCCACGCCGGCAAGCGGGCAGCCGGTAACGTTGCGCGCCACGTCGCCGCAAGAGGCCGTGGTGGTAAGCCCCGCGCGCCACAGTTCACGCATCACTTCGGGGAGCGCCTCGATGGTCACCCAATGGAGCTGAATATTCTGGCGGACGGTAAGATCGGCCGTCGAGCGCCCGTATTTTTCCGCCAGTCCGGCCACGACGCGGAACTGCTGCGAGGAGAGAATCCCGTTGGGGATGCGGATGCGCACCATGAAATACGGCACGGCCTTCCCTTCTCCGCCCGTGCCGGCGGTCACGCCCTGGCCGTCGCCCTGCGTGTAGATGCCCCAGGCGCGGAAGTACGTGCCCAGCCACTCCTTGGGGATGGAGTCGTAGCCCTGGCGCGCGAAGCGCTCGATCTCGTCGAACGACTCCCAGGCGTTCTTTTCGCGCTTGAGGCGCTCGACGCGCTGGGCCTTGGTTTCCGTTACCGTTCCCATTGTGGCCATAAAATGAAAAACCCACCTGCCAGTCGCTTCCTGGCGGTGGGTTGGTCTCCTGCTGGTCTAGTTTTGGTTCGCTAGCTCAGCCGCCTCCCCGCCCCAGAAAGCATGCGCATACACCCGCAGCGACAGATACAGCAGCAGGTGGTGGCGGTCTTCTGGGTGAGAGGTTGCATTAAGGTCCGTATTCTAGCTGGCAACGAAGGGCGCTTCAAGCCCAATTTCGGCTGCCGAAGCATAGGATGAGGCCGCGCGGGATAAGGTTACCAGGAACTTGGAATACAGGCGATAACCCAGGACCTTCCCCAGCCTATCCGTTCAACCGGGCTGCTTCCTGGGCCCCGAAAACTTGCAGGCCATCTAATGGAGGCTACGCTAGCGGGGCATCCGGATCAAACGCACGGCGTATCATGGCGCTGACCTGGCGCATTCGCGAGGAGGAGAGGGGACGGGGCAGGCGATCGCGCAGTTGGGCTTTCTGAAGCGTAGTTATGAAATGCCCTTTCAAGTAAGAGTCGCCCGGAAGGCCGGTCTCCCCGGGCGCCAGCCGGATCGCCGTCGGTCCTTCCAGGCCGGCGCTCCCGAAAGGAATTATCAAGACGCTCTGAGCGCGGAGATTTCTGGCATCCAGCGAAACAATCAGAACCCAATGGCGCAAAGGAGGCTCGCCCAGGCAGGCCGTCCATATCTCCCCTCTCCTGGGCGTTGGAAGAGGGCCAGCGTCATCCGGCGTCAAAGTCCACCTCGCCGGCGAGCCCGGCAATTGTAGTCTCCAGTGCGGCCTCTTGCCTGGCGGCCTCTGGGCTCATCCCTGCGAAGTACTCAGCAGTCTGCCGTTCCAACTCCGAGCGGCGGCGGGCGCGCCGAACCGCCGCAACGGTGCGATCCAGAGCCTGTCCGGCATTCTCGGCTCGCCCGGAGCGCACCTCGGCTTGCAGAAATGCGTAGCTCTCCGGCGAAATCGTGGTGGAGAGCTTCTGTCTGGTTTTCCGGCGAGGCACAATAGCATCCCCCTTAGCATCCCCTATTATGGGGGACGTTCCATCACCCGTCAAGGAGGAGTTGGCAGTAAGTCGCCCTGTCGAGGCGAGCCATAGGTGGGAGTCTATTTCGGCTTCCAGAGGCCGATAAGGTTGCCCTCCGGGTCGGCCATCCACGCAAACGTGCCCGTGGGGATTTCGACGGGAGGCACCAGAGCCTTTCCGCCGAGCGCGACGGCTTTCTCCAGGGAGGCCTTCACGTCGTCCACCTGAACGTAGACCGTTACGTAGTTGTGCGGCTCGTGGCCGAGCGCGGTGATGTGTCCGGTGATGCCACCGGGGCCGCCCGCGGCAATCATCGCAGCCGGGCCGGCGGGTGTGATGCTCCAGTCGAAAAGCTTCGAATAGAAATCCTGCGTTTTTGCGGTGTTGCGGCAACCAATCTCAAAGTGGACAACGGGATGGGCCATGGCGTCTTCCTCCTGAATGCGGAGCGGAAGGATAACACGGCGAGAGAGGACAGCCACAGGCCACCTTGCGGAAAACCGGCAGGCGCCGCGCCACGCAGCCTGTGCAGGCCAGCCAGGCGGCCGGCGATGGGGCAGGCCGTGCCGGACTCACGCCGCAGAAACAGCGCGCTTCGCACCCAAATAGGCCGCTCTTTGACCCCTTCCGGATGCGGCACGTTTTGGCCGGACTTCAAAATGCACGCCTTCCGCCCTCTGCAGGTACGCGACGATCTCAAACAAATTGCGAGCCTGAGGATTACCACCAGGGCCGAGCATCCGCATCAGACTCTTCGCTGAGCGATGGGTAGCGTCACTCAGTTTGGCAAAGCCAACCGTCGCATTGATGAAATCACGCAGCATGATTTTGCCCGTTTCCACATCACCAGAGAGAAAGTTCTCGATTCCTTCGCGCAGGAGCGCCTTGCGAAAACCGGGATCGCGTCTTACGCGCGCCCGGATTGTTTCCTTGAAATCGCGTGTCAAAGCCATCGCGGTTACCTCCCTGTTCCCTTCCGCTGCTTGTAATCCTGCCACCTCGCCAATGCCTTCGCGATGTCCTCCTGCTGGCGCCTTTTCGTACCGCCACCGACGAGGATTACAAGGCGATCGCCATCCTTGCCAAAGTAAATCCGGTAGCCCGGACCAAAGTCGATCCGGTACTCGTAAACACCGGCCCCGGCACCCTTGGCGTTCGAAAAGTTGCCTTGCTGGATGCGTGCCAGCGCTGTGGCTACTTTGGCTGCGGCTTCGCCGTTCAAACGGCCGGACCAGGCGGCAAACGGGCTGCTTCCATCGCGGTCAAGGTATTCGCGTACGTCGACCATGGCGCATGGTACCACATACGATACCATTGTCAACGAACCCCGGCTCACCTGCTGTGTAAGGAGAAGATCGCTCGGCTTAGCCCAGGCTACGCAGACATCGCCGGCTCGCGTTCCGTCTTGCGGCGCCGGTTGTAGCGCATGGCGATGTTCAGATAGACGCAGCCGGCAGGCGTGTCGAAAGACATCACCACGGCTTCCGTGTCGAAGGAGCCGCTGAGCCCTTCGGAATCGCGATGAACGTCAGGGGGTTGCACGCGAAAATGGAAGCCGCGGTCATTCAG
>DATFZR010000447.1:0-7031 GCA_035314265.1 Candidatus Acidiferrales bacterium | reverse complement strand
CGCTCGGCATCAATCCCAAGAAGATCACCGCAGACGATTTCAATCCCATCAACATCTACCGTGCCGCCGATCGCCACGCGCACCTCACCTATGCGCGCGGCGTCCGCTACGTCAACGATCTCCGCGTGGTCTACGAGATTCGCTCGCGCCTGGAAGAGGCTTCCGCCACTCCCGCGGTGCCCCCGGAGCAGCCGGAACGGAAGAGCACGCCATCCCCGCAATCGGAGCACCAGTTGAAAAATGATTTGATGCATCACGGGCCGTCCGGCAAGAGAGAAGCCGCCATCGCGTGCCTGCTGTTCGGGGGTGTGCTGTGAGCGACGCCGGAGTCAGCCCGGGCGCGCCCCCCGCGGGCTTTTGCCGCCATTGCGGCAAAGTGCTCACGCCCGAGACGCTGCGCGAAGTCCATGGCGCGTACTACTGCCCGGACTGTCTCTCGAACATGGTCGGCCAGGCGCAGCCGCCCGCGCCCTCCTCGGCCCCCCCCGGCTCAGGACGCGCCGCCACGGCCGCCGCGTTGGGAATCATCCCCGGCCTCGGAGCCGTTTATAACGGCGACTACTGGAAGGCGATGATCCACGTGCTCATCTTCGCGGCCATCATCACCCTGATTCCGCATTCTCCCCCGTTCTTCGCGCTCGTTCTCGCCGCGTGGGTCTTCTACATGCCGGTGGAGGCCTACCAGACCGCCAAGGCGAAAGCCGCCAGCGGCGTAGCAGGGGCGGGCGGAATCTCCGTGCGCGGACGCGAAACCCTGGGACCGGTGCTGCTCATCGTGATCGGCTCCCTCGCTCTCCTCAACGAATTGAACCTGATCGATATTGACCGCGTGCTGGACTTCTGGCCGCTCGGGCTGATTGCCCTGGGCGTCTGGCTGCTCGTGAAGAGACAAGAACAATAGAGGCCCAAACGAAATGAGCCCATATTATCGGCGGCGACATGGCCTGGTCGGCCCGGTGGTTCTGATCACCATTGGCACCATCATTCTGCTGGACCGCTGGTGGCCGGACTTCAGCTTCCACCGGATGTGGCCCTTGATTTTGATTGTGATCGGCCTGGTGCGCCTGCTGGAAATGGGCATGTCGAGCGGCGATGGCAGCACGTATCCCGCGCCCCCGCCTCCTCCGCCCAGCACTCCCACGCCGCCCGGCGGCTCTCAATGATGCTGCACAGGCCGCCTATGCCCCGCGCCCTCGATCCATCGGAGACATGGAAATGAGCAACGGCGCTCCACGCCCCCGCTCCGCGCTTGGGCCGTTGGTTCTCGTGGCCGTCGGCGCCATTTTCCTGCTCTCCAATTTCCGGCCCGGCTGGATTCCCTGGGACTTCTTCGCAAGGTGGTGGCCGCTGCTGCTGATTCTGTGGGGCGCCGTCCGCCTGATCGAGAACCTGTCCGGCACGGGGCGCCGCGGCGTGTCCGGCGGCGAGGTCTTTCTGCTGGTGCTGGTGATCTTCGCCGGCATAGGCTCTTCCGTCGCCTCCAGGTTTCCCGGCATGATCCGCATGGACAATTCCGATGATTTCCCGTTCTCCGAAACCGCCGAAGCCACCGAAGAGCTGCCCGCCCGCGACGTGCCCCCCGGCTCGCTCCTGCGCATTGATACGCCGCGCGGCGACGTGACCGTGGACGGCAGCGGCGACGACAAACAAATGCACATCGTCGTCCACAAGACCGGCTACGCCATGTCCGGAGATGAAGCGAAATCGCGGGCGGATTCTTCCACGGCGCGCCTCGAGCAGTCCGGAACGGAATTCAGCCTCTCGGCCGCCCCCGCCGGCGGAAGGGGCAGTTCGTCGCGCGTGAGCTTTGAAGTCCACCTGCCGCGCAACGTTGCGCTGGACCTGCGCACCGCCCGCGGAGAGGTGCGCGTCACCGGCATCGCGGGCAACGTCGCCGTCAGTGTGGGCAACGGCAACGTCGAAGTCCGGGATACCGGTGGCGATGTGCGCGCCGACCTCGGCCACGGGGATGCCCGCGTGACCAGCGTCAAGGGCAACGTCCACGTCTCCGGAAAAGGAGGCGAGGTTGAAATCGCCGACGTGAAGGGCGCCGCGACCATTGACGGCGAATTCTTCGGTCCCATCTCCGCGCGCAGTGTGGCGCAGGGCGTGCGTTTTGTTTCCAGGCAAACGGATTTCACCCTCGCCGGCCTGCCCGGACGAATGACCGTGGGGCCCAGCGACCTCGAGGTGGAAGACGCGGTCGGGCCGCTGATCCTGACCACGAAAGACAAGCAGATTGATATCGAAGATGTCTCCGGACGCATCCGCGTGGACAACAGGCACGGGCGCGTTGCCGTCCGCCTGAAATCCGAGCCCAGGGAAGAAATCGATCTGACCAACGATTCCGGCGCGATCGAGCTGGCGCTGCCCTCGAAGTCGGCGTTCGACATTTCCGCGGCCTCGCGCTCCGGCGAAATCGAGAACGATTGGAACGACGGCGCGTTGAACCGCACCCGGGAAAAAGGCGACTCCAGGCTCGATGGCAAAGTCGGCGCCAAGGGACCCAAAATCACGCTGAATACCTCGTACGGACCGATACGGCTGAAACGCTCGGATTAGAAGCCCGCGAAAAGATGGCCGCGGCCGGCGCGATCCCGGCCGCAGGATTCTTCCAATCCGTTTCCGCAATTACCGCTGAAGGACTGCTTCGAGATCCTCGAAGAACTTCGGGTAGGAAACAGTGACGCACTCCGCACCACGAATTGTGGATTCTCCCTCCGCGCCCAGCGCGGCAATCGCCAGTGCCATGGCCATGCGATGATCGCCCTGCGGGTCCACTTCCGCGCCACGCAGCCTCGCGCCGTCCGCCTCGGCGCGCCCGCCCACGCGCATGCCGTCCGGATACTCCTTCACGCGCGCCCCCATCCTGCGCAGGTTCTCCGCCAGCACGGTAATGCGGTCGCTCTCTTTGAGCCGCAGTTCCTGTGCCTCGCGAATCTCGATGCCCTGCTCCGTGTAGGGAGCCAGCGCGGCAAGCATGGGCAGTTCGTCAATCAGCCGCGCCACGTCCGCTCCGCCGATTTTTCCCCCGCGCAGCCGGCCGGCGTCCTGCCCAGCCACTTCCAGGTCGCCCACCAGTTCGCCCGAGCGTTCCTCCAGCCGCGCCACGCGGATCGACGCGCCGATTTGCACCAGGAAGTCCAGCACGGCGCTGCGCGTAGGATTCATCCCCACGCCCAGCAGCAACAGCTTCGACCCCGGCAGGATCGATGCGGCGGCCAGAAAGAAGACGGCAGAGGAGAGATCGCCCGGCACGGCAATCTGGCGAGCTTCCAGGCGCGGCCTGCCGCCAATCTCTATCCGCAAATGGTCGCGCCGCAACGTTGCGCCGAATTGCGCGAGGGCGATCTCCGTATGGTCCCGCGTGCGCACAGGCTCGACCACTGTAGTAGCGCCCGAGGCAAACATGCCGGCGAGCAGGATGGCGGATTTCACCTGCGCGCTGGCCATCGGCAGCGCGTACTCGATGGGCCCGAGCGGCGTGCCTGTAATTTCGAGTGGCGCGTACCCTCCCCCGCCCGGCCCGTCTCCCGCCGCACGGATGCGTGCGCCCATCTGCTCGAGCGGTGCGATCACGCGCCGCATGGGCCGGCGGCGCAGGGAATCGTCGCCGGTAAGCTTCGAGTTAAACGACTGGCCGGCGAGCGCGCCGGTCAGCAGGCGCATCGTGGTTCCCGAGTTCCCGGCATCCAGTACGCGAGACGGTTTCTTCCATCCGTCGAGCCCGCCGCCGCGGATGCGCACCGTGCGGCTGGCCCCCTGGGCCGCCTCCTCGGCGTCCGCCTTCACGCCCAGCCGCCGCAGGCAGCCGAGCGTGCTCTCGCAGTCCGCCGCAGGAGAATAGTTGACGATTTCGCTGGCCCCCTCGGCCAGCGCCGCCAGGATGGCCAGCCTGTGGGAGATGGATTTGTCGCCCGGCACCGCCAGACCGCCGGTGACGAGGCGCGCGGGCTGGATCACTCGTTTGGCCACGCACTGATTTTAGCCGACATGCAAGCCGGAACAAGGGGTTAGGAAACCCTGCGAGGCTATGGCGAATCAAGTAGAATGGAACATTGTGAACCGCTCATTACGCTCGATATTCGCAGTGCTGCTGCTTTCTGCCGCGGCCTTCCCTGCCCTGCTGGCCCCGCGCACGGCTACGGCCCGGGCCAACGGGCCGCTGGACAACGTGATGCCCCTCGACCAGGTGCGTCCCGGGATGCGCGGCGAGGTCTTCACGATCATCCAGGGCGACACGATCGAAAAGCTGGACCTGGAAGTGATTGGCATCCTCCCCAACCTGCTGGGGCCCAAACAGGACATCATCCTGGTGAAGCTGGTGGGAGAGCGCGCCGCGGAGGTGGGCGGCGTTGCCGCGGGGATGAGCGGAAGCCCTGTGTACATTGACGGGAAGCTGGTGGGCGCGCTCTCCCTGAAGTTTGGGATCTTTACGAAGGAAGCGCTGGGTGGCGTAACGCCCATCGCCCAGATGCTCGAAGCAGACGGCCCAGACACGCCCGCCGAGCCGCAGCGTGCCGGGGCTGGGACAGCGCCGGAGACAGCGATTGAGCCGGCGACGGGATGGCAAACCGGTTCCCCGGCGTCCATCGCCGCTTGGAACAGCGGCGCGCTCTCCACAAGCGTGGACTTCCCGAATGGCGCGCCTCAGGAAGCGGCTGCGCTGCGTCACTACGCGCTGGCCGATGGCGCTCTGCCGCAGGCCGGACTCCCCTCCGGCGCCTATCTTTCGCCTATTGAAACGCCGCTGCTTTTCTCCGGCTTCACAAAAGAAGCCGTGGAGCGTTTCGCTCCGCAATTCGCCGCCTACGGCATGACGGCTGTGGAAGGCGGCACGGCTGCCGCGCGGCCCGACGATGCAAACCTCAAGGCCGGAGACATGGTCGGCATCGTGCTGGCCACGGGCGACCTTTCCATAGAAGCCGGCTGCAGCGTAACGGCGGTCGTGGAGGGGCACGTATTCGTCTGCGGGCACCCCGTATTCAGCTTCGGAAAGGTGTCGCTGCCCATGTCGCGCGGGCGCGTGCTCACCACCATGGTCTCCTCCTTCTCGTCCACGAAAATCATGAACTCCGGAGGCCTGATCGGCGCCATCACCTACGACCGCGTCTCCGCGGTCACCGGGCGGCTGGGAGCGGTTCCGCCGCTCGTGCCGGTAAGTCTGGACGTGGTGACGCCGACGCGCTCGAAATCCCTGCATTTCCAGGTGGCGGAAATGAAGCTCACGCCGCTGCTGGTGGCCATCGCCACGTACAACGGCCTGGTGGGCAATCCCGTATACAGCGACGGCACCACGCTGCACCTCACCGGGCAGTTGGAGGTGGAAGGCCACTCCACCGTCGAGTTGGACAACATGTTCGCGCCCGCCGATTTCGGCGTTCCAGACGGGCTGTTCGTCGCGCTCAACGTGCAGCAGATCTTCTCGCGCGTGTTTATGAATCCCTACGAAATACCGAAGGTGACGGGAATGCGCCTGCGTGTGGAAAGCATTCCCGAGCGCCGGCAGGGATTCATAGAGAACGCCTGGAGCGACCGCTCCGAGGCCGCGCCCGGCGACGTGGTGCGCATCAAGGTGCTGCTGCGGCCCTATCGCGGCACGCCCTACCTGCAGGAAGTGCCGGTAACCATTCCCATGACCGCGCGCGGCACGCTGCGCGTCGTGGTGTCCGACGCAGACACGCTGAACCGCACGAGCAACAGCCTGGCGTTCAGCCCGTTTGCGCGGCTCTCCGGCCTCGAGCAGTTGATCCGCGTGCTGAACCGCGAGCGGCGCAATAACCGGCTCTACGTGGCGCTGATGCAGCCCGCGCCCACACTGCTGGTGGAAGACAAGGAACTTCCCAACACGCCCCTCTCGGAGATCGAAGTGCTCGGGCCGGGACGCACGCTCGGGGGGCCCACGCTGTTGCGCGAGTCCCTCGCCGGGGAATGGTCGGTGCCCATGAACCAGGTAATCTCCGGCCAGCAATCGCTGCAAATCAAAGTCAAATAAACGGTCCGCCGTGCAGACATCGAAAGGACGATCCATGCCCTCGCTTTCTAAACGCCTTGCGGCGCGGTGCGCCGCGGCGATTGCCGGCCTCGCCCTGCTGGCGGCGCTGCCCGCAGCCGCGGAACACATGCGCTTCTGGCGGCAGACCTCGTACGAAGACTTCGAGAAGGGCACGCCGAAGGGCGTGGCGCTGCGCAGCGATGGCCGTCTGGCGCCCGCGCCGCGGTTTGCGGAACTGGCCGATCCCAATCTGGCCTACCTGTGGGCGCTGGCCGCAGACGCGCACGGGCGCATCTACGCGGCGGGCGGCTCGACCGCCAAGGTGCTCCGCCTGGACGAAAAGGGCCCGGACGGAAAAGGCAAAACCACGACCGTGTTTGAATCCGGCGAGCTGGCCGCGCAGGCGCTGGCCGTGGACGCGCAGGACAATCTCTACGTGGGCACCTCGCCGGACGGCAAGGTCTATCGCGTAACGCCGAAGGGCGAGCGCAGCGTGTTCTTCGACCCGCAGAGGAAATACATCTGGGCGCTCGCCTTTGGCCGCGAGGGCACTCTCTATGTGGCCACGGGAGACAAGGGAGAGATTTTCTCCGTGTCTCCCGACGGCAAGGGCCAGTTGTATTACAAGACCGAAGAGACGCACGTGCGTTCCCTCGCCGTGGATTCGAGCGGCCGCCTGTTTGCCGGCACGGAGCCCAACGGACTGGTGCTGCGCGTCGAAAGCGACGCCAAGGGCAAGCCCGCGCGCGGCTTTGTGCTCTATGAAACCGCAAAGAAAGAAGTGACCTCGCTGGTTGCCGACGCGCAAGGAAACGTCTATGCCGCGGCGGTTGGCGACAAGACGCCTTCAATCTTCCCCCAGCCCGGACAGCCGCAGCAGCAGCCGCAGCCCGGCGTCACCGGGGCCGTGGTGGGTTTCGTGATCGCGCCGCAGGTTCCCTTTGCGCCCTTCCCCGCCATGGGCGGCGGAAGCGAGGTCTACCGGCTGGGCGCGGATGGCGCTCCGCTGCGGTTGTGGAACTCGCGCGACGAATTG
>DATFZR010000446.1:0-2603 GCA_035314265.1 Candidatus Acidiferrales bacterium | reverse complement strand
GCATTAGGCCGCGGCGAACGCGCGGCTTACCAGTCCGGAAAGGCGTAGCTGCCGTGCCTAATCGCGCTGGTATCGCTAACGCAGCCCTGATTCGGGGTGGCCTCTTCATCCCCCTGTAGCGCAGGGCGCCGAGCCCTGCGGCTTTCTCCTGGCCGGAAGCCGCGGCACGGTCTGTTAACGGTTTCCCCGCCGCCTCGTCTTGCCCTAAAGAGGAGCGCCCGGAAAATGAACGAATCCGCCCGCAGGCCCCGCGCCTCCACGCGCACCACCAAATCCCTGTCCGCGCTCCTCTGCCTCCTCCTGCTCCCCTACGCCACAGTCACCTCACAAACGGCCGACCCCACCACCCGCATCCGCGACGCCGCCCTAAACCACTCCCAACTGATGGACATCGCCGGCCATCTGACCGACGTCATCGGCCCGCGCCTAACCGGCTCGCCTAGCCTCCGCCGCGCCGAGGAATATGCACGCGACAAACTGCTCGAGTGGGGCGTGGCCAACGCCCATCTCGAAGCCTGGGGGCCCTTCGGCCGCGGCTGGTCGCTCGAGGGCTTTACCGCAATCATGCTCTCCCCCGGCTTCAGCCCCCTGATCGCCTATCCCAAGGCCTGGAGTCCCGGCACCAACGGCGCCGTCCGTGGCGAAGCAGTTTTCCTCGACGTGAAGACCGCCGCCGGCCTCGAACGCTACAAAGGCAAGCTCAAAGGCAAAATCGTCCTATTCTCCCCGGCCCGGCAAGTGGACCCGCTGTTCGAGCCTCCCGCACAGCGGCAAACCGACGAAGAGCTGCTGCGCCTGGCCAATGCGCAGCCGCCCGATGCGTCGCAGCCGTTCCACTTCACCCCCGAGCAGCGCGCCGCGGAAGACCTCAACTTCCGCAAATGGCAGTTCGTCCAAAGCGAGGGCGCCGCGGTCGTCTTGCAGCCGGCGTACCGCGATGGCGGAACCGTTTACGTCACCGCAGCCACGGTCCCGTATCCGCCCGATGTGCCCTTTGCCGAGCGCGCGCACCCTTGGGACGCGGGCAAAACGGTGGCCATCCCGCAAGTAAGCGTGGCCGCCGAACAATACAACCGCATGGTGCGCCTCGCCGCCCGTGGAATCCCGGTCGAGCTGGAAGTGAACATCGCCGTGCGCTTCTACGACGATGACCCCATGAGCTACAACGTGATCGCGGAAATCCCCGGCACGGATTTGAAAGACGAACTCGTAATGCTGGGCGGCTCGATTGACTCCTGGCACGCCGGCACCGGCGCCACAGACAACGCCGGCGGCGCGGCCACCGCGCTGGAAATCATGCGCATTCTCCGCTCGCTCGACCTCAAACCCCGGCGCACCATCCGCATCGGCCTGTGGAGCGCGGAAGAGCAGGGAAGCCTGGGCTCCCGCGCCTACGTGGCCGCGCACCTGCTGAAGCCCGAGGCTGCGCAGTTCGACGCCTACTTCAATTTCGACTACGGCACAGGCCGCATCCGCGGAATCTACCTCCAGGGCAACGAGGGCGCGCGCCCTGTCTTTCGCGCGCTGCTCGAGCCGTTCCGGGATCTGGGCGCTTCCACCCTCTCCATCGCTGGCGTGGGCTCCACCGATCACATTCCCTTTGATGAAGCCGGCCTGCCCGCCTTCCAGTGGATTCGCGACTACATGGAGGGCCAGAACACGCGCGCCTCCCACACAAACATGGATACCTACGACCACCTCCTGGAAGACGACCTGAAGCAATCCGCCGCCGTCGGCGCATCTGTTGTCTACGGCCTCGCCATGCGCGATGAAAAGCTGCCTCGCAAGCCGCGTCCAGCGCCCTAAGCGCAGCCGGCTCGCCGCGCGTCCGGCCGATGCCCCTCCAATGTGGCCTGCTGTAAAAACGCAGCAAGCGGTGAGACTATGGCATTGACTCCGGGGGGAGGTCTGAGATGAGCAAGGTAAGGGTGTTGGTTGGCACACGCAAGGGCGCCTTTATTCTCGCGGCGGACGGCAAACGCGACAAATGGGAAATCAGCGGCCCGCATTTTGCCGGCTGGGAGTTGTATCACCTGAAAGGCTCGCCCGCCGACCCGAATCGCATCTACGCGTCGCAATCGAGCGGCTGGTTCGGACAAATCATCCAGCGCTCCGATGATGGAGGGAAAACCTGGGTCCAGCCGGGCACTCCGCCGGGTGAGGCGCCTCCGCCGGGAGCCCCGCCCCAAACCGCGAGCAACAAGTTCGTGTACGACACGTCCGCGGAAACGGGGAAGCCCCTCACCACGCACCAGTGGTACGACGGCACACAGCATCCCTGGGAGTTCAAGCGCGTGTGGCATCTGGAGCCGTCGCTTACGGAACCAAACACCGTCTACGCCGGGATCGAAGATGCGGCGCTCTTTCGCTCGACCGACGGCGGCGAGAATTGGAAGGAACTCTCCGGCCTGCGCGGCCACGGCACCGGACCACAGTGGCAACCCGGCGCGGGCGGCTTGTGTCTGCACACCGTGATTCTCGATCCCAGCGACCCGGCCCGCATCTACATCGCTATATCCGCGGCCGGAGCGTTTCGCACGGACGATGCCGGGGAAACCTGGCGGCCGATCAATCGCGGGCTCGTCTCGCCGTACATTCCCGAT
>DATFZR010000445.1:0-2853 GCA_035314265.1 Candidatus Acidiferrales bacterium | reverse complement strand
GGCCGGCCGCCCACGCGCACGAAGGCAACGTCAATGCCGTCGGCGGAGGTGCCGGAGATCATGCCGAGCACGCGCATGGCTTTCATGTACTCGGTTCCTGTGAGACTGGCATTCGTGGCTGTCCTCGGATCAGCGCCACGGAGCAGAAGCAAAGCAGCCAGGAGTGGCTGCTCCACTGGTTACGGATTCCCCTGGTTGCTGATCGTGGCTTTTGTGCCGTCGAACTTGGTCAGATGGACGGTGAACGGCTCGTTGTAGGTCTGCGCCCTGTCTCGGAGGAAGCTGAGTGCTACGGCCTCCCCGAGCTGCAGTGACGTGTCTGTATCGCTGCGCCAGTGGATTCCGGAGTGGATCCCGTGGCCGAAGCTTACGTTGTGGCCGAGTTTGTTCAGCTCACCGTTCACGGTGAGCTGGCCCGCATCGGCGCCCGCGTAGGGAACCAGAGAGAGGCCGTCGTCCGAGGGGAGAACAGGATCGGGAATCACGAAAGTGCCGTCGAAGAAGAACTTCAGCACGGTGATGCAGGCGCCGCCTACCGTTCCGTGTCCCGTGGGGTAGGCCGGGTGGGCGGGCGAGCCTTCTGGAAACGCGAGTGAGAGCAGCCAGGTGCCGTACTTGTTGAAGCTCTGCTGCAATCCCTGAGAATTCAGGATTACGTTGCTGAGCGTCGCGTCTGTCTTGTTGGCATGGCCCGTCTTGATCAGGTGGACGAGCCCTCCAGTGGCTTCCGGCCGGGGACGAAGGTGGACGAACCACTTCTGGTACCAGACGGCGTCGAGCGCTTTCTTGGCCACTTCGCCGATGGTTGCTGCGAAGTCCGGTCCGCCGAATGTGCCGAACCCGTTTTCGACCCGTGCGCCGACGTAGGGATTCCCCGGGTTGAGCGGCGCGCCGAGTGAGTTGAGCACGAGGAAGGCGGTGAAGTAAGCCTGGTAGAGCGCGTCCACGTGGGTGAAGGCCGAGAGGCCGCGGCCGTTATGCACATAGCGCGGCTGGGGGTCCGCCTGGTTGCGGAGACCCGTGTCCACGCCGTTTTGAATTTCCAGCCAGGACGCGAAGTCCGCCCCATAATCAATGTTCGGCAGATAGGTGGTCAGTTGCTGGCTGAGCGGCTGGGCGCCGAACGCGGTGGGCGTGATGAAAAACTGCGAGATGTAGGGCCCCAGGGTTTCGCCGGGGAAGGCGCCGCGGAACAGCAGGTTCGGCGTCACGTGGCCGCTGCCGTTCCTGGGGCCGAGGTAGGTGGGCTGGCTGCCCATCTCCGCGGCGGCCTCCGCGGCGAGAGCGTTCGAACCATAGTCGGTAAAGGCCACGTCGCGCAGCAGCGCCGCCCAATAATGCTCGAGCAACTCGGTGGCGTTCTGGTCGCTGGCCGTGGTGGGCGCGGGAGGCACCTGGGGCTGGCCGAACTGTGCGTTGTCCAGCCGCGAGAGGTCGAAGACCAGCCCGGCCTGCGGTCCATTGAGGGTGCGCGTGCCGCCCAGCGGGATGTTCTCGAAGTCGGAGAATTTTCCCGTGCGAAGCGCCTTCTTGAAGGATGCGTAAGCACCCAGGTCCACGCGGCCGAAGGAATCGTGGGGGAGGCACTTGGTGTAGGTGCCAGCCTTGTCGGGATAGAGCGCGTCGTCGCCGTTGTTGAGGTTGCGGGCCGGCGGAACTTGTGCATCGTGGATGGCCTCGCCCACGCGCAGCTCGAAGGCTTGCACGACGCGCTCGTCCGACACTCCCGCAGGCAGCTCCACACCCGAGGCATTCGCGCGGCCCCCGGACTGAGCGGAGGCCACGGCGGGGGCCCCCAGCGCCGCGGCTCCAACCGTCGCCGCAGCGCCGATTTTTCCGAGGAACGCGCGACGCGTCGAGTTTCTGCGCGGCGCCGGGGCGCTTTGCTCCGTTTCCGCCGCGATTGCCGCGGGCTTCTTTGGAATGTCCTTCATGTTCCCTCCCTATGACAAACGGCGCGGGCGGGCGCCTCGCCGGATTCCGCAAAGACTCCGAGGAGTAAATAATGAAGCGACGGCATATAAGAGAATAAATGAACCCGAAAACCACCGACCCAAGGTCTAGTCATTTAGCACGCGACCATCGGGGGGTCAAGACGCAACTCGCGGCGGAATCCCGGCTTCCACTACGCTTCAATATATACTTAACGTTATATATCGCAGTATTACATCACATTGATTCTGGATTTGCAGCTCGCGTCGAACCTGCCGATTATCGAGGGGCCCGCGAAGTAGCTGCGGCCGTCAGCAAACAAACATCCCCGAAGAATTGGTAGCCACGGTCAGGGGTTTTCTGACCGTGGGCCTTTCGTTCGGTCAGAGAGTGCCCGTTCTGCGCTTGGCGGAGCGGGGGTCGTGGCCGAACAGCGAGCGTTTTCGAGCCCACGGCGCTTGGCGGAGCGGGGTCGTGGCCGAACAGCGAACGTTTTCGAACCCACGGTCAGAAAGGCGCTGACCGTGGCTACCGAACCGAATGCCCCCTTGCGCTCGTGCCGGTCAGGTGATAACGTAAGCGAAGGAAAAGCGAACATCAAAAGGAGACTGATCCATGAGCCACGCCACCGGGCCGTTTGAAGTGAAGCTGACGCCGCAGCCTGGGGGCGAGCAGACCGAGGGCGCGAGCCTCGCCCGGATGTCCATCGACAAGCAATTTCATGGCGATTTGGAAGCCACCAGCAAGGGAGAGATGCTGAGCGCCGGGAGCAGCGTGAAAGGCTCGGCGGGATACGTGGCTATCGAAAAGGTGAGCGGGACGCTGGGCGGCCGCAAGGGCACATTTGTGCTGCAACACAGCGCTACGATGACGCGTGGCGTGCCGCAGCTCTCCATCACCGTGGTGCCGGATTCGGGGTCG
>DATFZR010000444.1:0-3020 GCA_035314265.1 Candidatus Acidiferrales bacterium | reverse complement strand
TGGTGGTGCGGCTGGGCACGAGCGCCGGCGAATTGCTCGGCGTGCTGTGCCTGGCGAATCGCGGGAGGGAGCTGACTCCCGCGGACCGCAACCTGCTGGCGGCGCTTGCGGGTCACGCCTCCGTGACCATGGAGAATTCGGGGCTGCTGAGCCGCATCGAGCAATCGCGCAAGCAGTGGATTGAGGTCTTCGACGCGATCACGGACTTCATCGCCGTACACGATGAACAGAACAATCTGGTGCGCATCAACCGGTCGCTCGCCGCGTACATCGGGGCGTCGCCCACGGAATTGATCGGCGTGAACATGCGGCAGTTGGTGCCGTTTCTCGGCTCGCCGGGCGAGGAGGCCTGCCCGTTTTGCCGCGAGAGCCACGGCGGCGAGGAGGAGGAGTACATCCACACGCAGCAGGACCGCGTATACCTTGTCTCCACGTCGCGCATTCCGGGAACGCCGGAAGAGGGCGTGCGCACGATTCACGTGCTGAAAGACATTACGGACAGGCGCGAGGCGGAGCGGCGGTATCGCGAGCTGTTTGACAACATTCAGGAGGGACTCTTTTTCGCGACGCCCGACGGGCGATTCCTGGAAGTGAACAACGCGCTGGTGCGCATGCTGGGCTACTCGAGCCGCGAGGAACTGCTGCAGGCGGACCTGGCGCGCCAGGTGTTCGTGCAGACGGAAGAATGGCGGCGGTTTTCCGACACGATCGAGCGCGCCGGAATCCTGCGCAATTACGAAGTAATGATGCGGCGGAAGGATTCGAGCACGATCCACACGCTGCAGAACATCCTGGCGGTGCGCAACGCGCAGGGGAAAGTGGTGCAGTACCGCGGGCTGATGCTGGACGTGACGGAGCAGAAGACCTACCAGGCGCAGCTACAGCGCGAACGCGACTTCAACCGGAAAATCCTGAACAACACGGCGAGCATGATCCTGGTGCTGGATACGGCCGGTCTGGTGTCGTACGCGAACCGCCGCTGCTTCGAGACGGGCTACACGGAACCGGACCTGCTCGGGCGTCCGCTGAAGGACCTGGTGCCGCCGGCCGCGCGGCGCAGGCTCGCGGAGGCGCTGGAATTGGCGCTCCACGGGCGGCTGATGGACAACTTTGAGATTCCGGTGCTGCGGCCCGACGGCAAAACCGGGCAATTCTCCGTGAACCTGAGCCCGATGCGCGGCGAGCAGGGAACCGTGGACAGCATCGTGGCGGTGATGACGGACATCACGGACGCCGCGACGTTGCAGGCCAAACTGGTGCACGCGGAGAAAATGGCCACGGTCGGGAACCTGGTTTCCGGCGTGGCGCACGAGGTGAATAACCCTCTGACCGCGATTCTGGGGTTCACCGACCTGCTGCTGGAAAACCCGGACATTCCCGAGGCGGCGAAGTCTGACCTGCAGGTGGTGCTGCAGGAAGCGCAGCGGACGAAAGTGATCGTGCAGAACCTGCTGAGCTTTGCGCGGCAGGCGCCCGCGCAGCGGCAGGCCGTGCAGGTGACCAGCGTGCTGCGCCACACGCTGAAGCTGCGCAGCTACGATTTTTCGAGCCACGGCGTGGAGGTCGAGGAACGATTCGATGCGCGGCTGCCGGAAATCGTGGGCGATCCGCACCAGCTCCAGCAGGTGTTTCTGAACATCCTGAACAACGCCTACGACGCCGTACGCGAGGCCGGGCGGCCGGGGCGCATCGAGATCGAGACGGCGCGCCGTGGCGATTACGTGGAGGTGAGCATCCGCGACAACGGCATCGGCATTTCCCAGCCGGACATGATTTTCGATCCATTTTTCACCACGAAGGAAGTGGGGAAGGGAACGGGATTGGGTCTGAGCATCTGCTACGGGATCGTGCGCGAGCATGGCGGCGAGATTCTTTGCGAGAACAATTCCAGCGGGCAGGGCTGCACGTTTGTGGTGCGGCTGCCGCTGGCCGTGCCGCAGAGGGCGGCGTCCGCGGAGGCTGCTCCGTGAAGTCTGCCCTCCCGGAAACGCGTGCGGCAGTGCATCCGCTGCTGGTGATTGAGGACGAGCCGGGCGTGCTGGCGCTGCTGCGCGCGGCGCTCGAGCGCCGCGGCTATTGCGTGGCCCAGGCGGTTTCCGGAGTGGAGGGATTGCGCATGCTCGAGGCGGGCGAATACGCGGGAGTGATTTCCGACATCCGCACACCCGGCGGGGTGAGCGGCGCGGACGTGCAGGCCTGGATCCGCCGCCACCGGCCGGAACTCGAGCGGAAGCTCGTGTTCATCACCGGCGACGTGGCCAACAACGAGACGCTGGCGCTGCTGCGGCACACGGGAGCGCCGTGCATCGAGAAGCCGTTCCGCGTGCGGCAGTTCCTGGATGTGGTGGAAAAAACGTTTGGAGCGCCATGAAAGACGACCTGCGAATCCGTTTTCTGATCGTGGACGACGAACAGAGCATCCGCAAGCTCTGCATGACCATCGGCAGCTCGCTGGGCTTCCAGTGCTCGGAGGCGGAGAGCGGCGAGGCCGCGGTGGAGCGTCTGGAGGGCGAAGCTCCGGACATCGTGATGGCGGACCTGAAGCTGCCGCAGATGTCGGGGATCGACCTGCTGCGGCAGGTGAAGACGGCTCTGCCGCGCACGGAAGTGGCCATTATGACGGGGCACGGGTCGGTGGAGTCCGCGGTGGCGGCGATGAAGCTGGGCGCCTACGACTATATCGAGAAGCCTTTCCGCGTGGAGGCGCTGCGGCTGTTCCTGCAGCGCATGGCGGACAAGGTTCGCCTGGTGGCGGAGAATCAATTTCTGCGCGAACGCGTGAACGCGCAGCAGGAGTTCAGCGGCATCGTGGGAACTTCCGCGAAAATTCAAGACGTGCTGCGCATCGCGGCGCGGCTGCGCGACAATCGCACGCCGGTGCTGATCACCGGAGAAAGCGGCACGGGGAAAGAACTGGTGGCGCGGGCGATTCACTACGGCGGGGCGATGGCCTCCATGCCGTTTGTGGCCGTGGATTGCGGCTCACTGGTGCCCACGCTCATGGAGAGCGAGCTCTTCGG
>DATFZR010000443.1:0-5613 GCA_035314265.1 Candidatus Acidiferrales bacterium | reverse complement strand
TACGGCATCGATTTCATCGATGAAAATGATGCAGGGCGCGTTCTTCTTGCCCTGCTCGAACAGGTCCCTCACGCGGCTCGCGCCCACGCCCACAAACATCTCCACGAAGTCCGAGCCGGAAATCGAGAAAAACGGCACGTTCGCCTCGCCCGCGATGGCCCGCGCCAAGAGCGTCTTGCCCGTTCCCGGAGGTCCCACCAGCAGCACGCCCTTGGGGATGCGCCCGCCCAGCTTCTGGAATTTTTGCGGGTCGCGCAGGAAGTCGATAATCTCCTGCAGCTCTTCCTTCGCCTCGTCCGAACCCGCTACGTCCTTGAAGGTCGCCTTCTTCTGGTTTGCAGTCAGCAGGCGCGCCCGCGACTTCCCAAAGCTCAGCGCCTTGTTCCCGCCCGCCTGCACCTGCCGGAACATGAACAGCCACAATCCGATGATCACCAGCAGCGGAAGCAGGGTCAGCGTCAGGTTCACCCAGTCGCCCTTGGTAACCTCTTTCACATGGATGATCACGTTCTTGTCCCGCAGCATCTTCGTCACGTCGGGGATCGATTCCTTCGGCATGGTCACGCGGAACTTGCTGTTCTGCTGCCCGCGCAGTTCGCCCTGGGCTTCCGCGCTGATCGGCGTCAGGTAAAACGTGATTTCCCCAATGCTCCCCTGCTCCGCCTTCTGGTAGAACTCGGTGAGGCTCAGGTCCGTCTCGCGCGCGGAATTCGCCGTCCCCTGGGTGATTTTCCAGAGCACCACGGCGAGCACCAGCATCACCAGCCAGAACAAAATGATCCTGATTGTGGAATTCACGACTTACCTCGCTGGCCGGCGCACTTTCCGGCCCCGCCGGCCCGCCTTGGCGGGCGACTTGCCTGATCCCCGTTTCGTGGGACTCTTCGCCCCGATTGTCGCGATATGGGAAAGGTTTCGATACAGCCCTTCAGCATCGGGGAGCCCATATCCTACCAGATACTTAGATGCGGCGGAGAAGCCCAGGTAATCTGGCTGTAACGCCACGCGCCGTTCCACCGGCCTGTCCACCAGTACGGCCACCCGCACCGAATTCGGCTGGCGTTCTCTCAGCCGGCGCACAAAAAACTCCAGCGTGACCCCGGAATGCAGGACCGCGTCCACCACCAGCACGTCCCGCCCCTTCAATTCTGGATTGTAGCTGAAAAACACCTCGCGACGCTGGTGCCCGTTCACGTGCACTTCCCGCAGCTCCGCCTGCACGAAATGGCACACCACCGGCGACGAAATCTGCCGTATCAGGTCCGATGCGAAAATGAACGCGTTGTCCATCATGGCCACCACGTCCACGCGGTTCGGCCCGTAGGTCTTCGAGATCTCGCGGCCCATCTGCGCGATTCGCGCGGCGATTCGCTGGGACGTGTATTCGGCGCTCAAGGCTTGCTTCACAGTTCTTCCTCTTGGATCAGTAGGACGGTGCGCGTTTCCCGGGTTGCTGCCCAACCCGCCGCGGGAGGTAGTCCCCGCACCCACACCAGCGACCCGCCACTCTCCAGCACCGGCCAGAGCGCGCGGTCGCCCGCGGGCACGCGGGCCTCACGCAACCACTCTTTCAACTTCCGCGCCTGGCGCCTCCCCTGTGGACAAAAGACATCCCCTGGATGCCAGTTCCGGATAAGGAAGGGCGGGCTCAACCGGCCCGCATCGAGGGCGCCATCCTTCAATCTAGTCTCACCTGCGCCTGTAGCGCAGTCAACGACTTTCAGGCAAACGCGCCTCCGGATTGCCGGAACAATAACCTCGACCGTTCCCCGCTCCGGCAGCGCCACGCAGTACGAATATGCGCGCGTCCCCTCTCTCTTTAGACGCCCCTTCCTCCCCGCTTGGTTCCCGGCCGTAAAAACGAGTTCGTCGAAGCTCCTCGAAACCTCCACGCCGTGCGGCAGCTCTACCCGGTGGCCGCTCAACTGCCCTCGCGCCAGATGCAGCACACTCTCCACGTGCTCCGCCGCCAGACCCCGCCGGTGTCCCAGCACCTCCTCGACAGCGCGCCGCACCATGCGCCGCGCCAGCGCCATCTGCGCGTCCGCATCCGGAAGCAGTGCCGCCGGTAGTGGCGCGAGCACGTCCGCAGCGCGCAGAACGATATTCGGCGAGCCCGGCGAGCCTAACGGGTTTCTCCGCGCGAACGCCTGAAACCGCGCCTCCACCAGCGCCGCTCCGAACCGGTCCTCTTCCCGCGCCAACTCCGCCAACCGGCAAAGCTGTTCGGTCACCCGCGGCTGGAACTCCCGTGCCAGCAGCGGAATCAGTTCCCGGCGCACCCGCGCCCGCAGCCGTCTCGTGTCTGCGTTCGTCGAGTCTTCGCGCCACGTCTGCCCGCTCGACGCGAGCCACTCGCGCAGCTCCGTCCGCCGCACTTCCAGCAGCGGACGCACCACGCCGCCCGCCACCGGATGGATGCCGGCCAATCCCGCCAGCCCCGTGCCGCGCAGCAGGTGCCCCAGCAACGTTTCCGCCTGGTCGTCGGCCGTATGCGCCGTGGCCACGCGGGTCACGCGGCCCTCCCCCACCAGCCGTTCGAAGAATGCCGTGCGGAGCCGCCTTCCCGCGTCCTCCAGGTTCACGCGCCGCCTTTTCGCCCACGCCGCCGCATCCTCTTCCTCGCGGAAGAACTCCACGCCCAGCCCCGCGGCAAGCTGCGCGGTGAACTCCTCATCCCCCGCAGACTCTGCCCCGCGCAGCCCGTGCTGAAAGTGCAGCACCGCCAGCCGGATCCCCAATTCATCCTGCAAGCCGTGCAATAGGCGCAGCAACGCCACCGAGTCCGCGCCCCCGGAAACACCTACGCCCAGCCGGTCCCCAGGCGCGGCCATCCCGCGCCGCAAAATCACTTCCTTCACGCGGCGGATCAGCGAGGAACGCTTTCGATCAGCAATGGCCATGGGAACCCGTCAATTGTATGCCAGCGTTGCGCCGGCGCACGCTTCCAAGCGTGCCGAGCTTCGGTGGACGGATCTGGGGGTCAGAGCGAACGATGTAGGGCGGGGAAGGGAAACCTGTCGGAGCCTGGCCTATCGAGTCCCGCAGCGACTAGCTCGCTAGAAAGTCGTTTTCGTAGATTCGACGCGTCTGCATGATGCGCGCGTCCAGCGCCACCGCGGCGTAATAGGAGCAGCCCGCGCGCTCGTTCGTCGCCCAGGCAGCGGCGCCCGGCACCACCGGCCCAAACAGCATTTGCACCATGCCAAGAAACGCGTGGTACGCGTGGATGGCGCCCAGCTTGTACGTGTCGCCGTTCGTCTCCGGGCACAACTCCACCAGCCGGCGGAGCCGCAGGAATTCGTCTCCGCTCACACCCTGCCCCTGGATGCCGGTGGCCTCCCGCGCGGAGTCTGAAAGCTCCACGCGGCGTCCCGCGGCAACCTGCAGGCGGCAGTAGGAAACGAAGAACTGCATCAGCAGGGCAATCGAGATGACGAGAATGAACGATGCCAATATCATCGGGCCGGGTTCGCGACCAGGACTGCTGTCTGGAGTCGCGCCTCCTCTGGCACCCGCCACAGCGTGCACGCCCAAGCCAACGGGAGCCATGTGCCTACGAGCGGGGGCAGGATCGATCGTGCAAGAACCAAATCCGGGAAAAGATTCCGCAAGGCATAGGTAGCCGAATACGCGCTGAAGTAAATCCCCAGCGCCAGCACCAGCTGGATCACCCGCGTGCGCGTCTCACGCAACTTCATCACCGCGCCCCACAGGATGTAGATCAGCACCAGGCCCACAAAGTACAGGTTCTGCGAGAGCTGCACCACGAACCGGCTGGTCAGGTGATTCTGGCTCTCACGGACCACCATGAAGCTCACGCAGGCCGTCCCCACCAGCAACATCAGGGATGCGGCGCGGATGTACCGGCTGGCCTGCATCTCCCCGAATACATGCTGGTAAAGCCCGAAAACCGAGAAGTACAGAAGAATCGTCAGCAGCGCGTCCGAGTAGTAGTAGAGATACCGGTAGGCCATCGACGAAAACCCGTAGTGCTCCACGAAATAAAAATGCGCGCAGGTGGCCATTGCCGCGGCCATCATGTACAGATTCAGCGTCAGATAGCGGATGAACTGCCGGCGGGCGAGCGAATACACCACCACGAAGACTTCGAGGCTGAAGCCGAGAAACCAGACTACATAATCGGTTGGTCCGAGCACTGTTTTGTACCGGACCTAACTTCCTGCTAGAGCGTTTTCAGAACCTTAGCGAGCCCACGGTGTCGGTGGAACCGGGCTGCTGGTGTTCTGGACCGCCCAAGGCGTCGGAGGAACCGGGCTCGATGTGTTAGCAATCAGCCACGGCGTCGGTGGTACTGGACTCGAGGTGTTCGCCATCACCGTGCCTGTCTGAGCCACATGTCCAATTGCCATGGCTACGGCAAGCACGAGGAGTACTAGGGCAATGATCTTGGTCCACTTTTCCATACAGGGTCTCCAGGGGCGCATTTGCGCCTGGTCCCAGTATAGAGGTGGAGGGCCAGTTCTAGTACTCCCGGACGGCGGTGTGCCTAAACGGTCAACACCCTCGCCTCCTGCAGAGCAGAGTTAGGTTAGGTGCCTCCTTCGCTGTTTGTTTCGCCCGTCATTCTGCTTCCCCCAGCACTCCCGGTCAACGGTACCTTTGTACCATCGGCCAGCTTTGACCGGACCTTTACCCCCTCGCCCGTGCCTGTCCTTTTGGCCCCCACAGCCCCGTCCCCGGCCTGCCCATCTGGCCTTCCTGGCATCCCTCAGCTTGACACCCTTGCACGCTGCTCCCTAACATGACATGCAGCGTGCCGGCGTAGCTCAGTGGAAGAGCGAGGGTCTCATAATCCCTAGGCCGTGGGTTCGATTCCCCCCGCCGGCACCAGTTTTTCTTGCCTAGACGCTCGTTCGTAAACCGTCGTTCGTAACTTCCCACAACGCCGTTTCTGGACCGTAAGGGCCACAGGTCGGGTTAGCCTGCTTCATTCCCAATCGGGCAGGCGATAGCTAGTGCAGCTTTGAGTATTCGGCTTTTGCGGCGCGGAGGATGGGAATATCCGGGTCGGCGTCTCTCCACAGGATGAGAAAATCCTGGTAGGCGGCGCGGGCTTTGGCGGTGTCGCCCTGCAAGAGATAGGCGCGGGCCAGGCCCAAACGGGCCAGCGCGCCGAGCGGACAATTAACCACCACACCCCGGTGGTCCGGGAATTTTTGGAACTCAGCGGCAGCCGCGCTCCCGTGGTGCAACAACAGATACGCTTGGCCCCGCAAATAGACGGGATACATCGTTGCGCCAATCCCTGGTTGAGGGTCAGGGTTCCCCAACTCGTAGGGAGCCGCAGTCTGAAGTATCTTGATGGCTTGCGTAGGAGCTTTGCGATTGATCTCGATGACGGCGCGGATCGTGGGCAGCCAGTAGCCGTTGACCCGCGTGTCGAGCGGGTTTTGCTTCTGCAGTTCGTCCGCCATCTTCTGCGCGCGGTCGGAATCTCCTGCCCGCGCCAGGACAAGGGCTGCCAAAACTCGCACGTCCCGTGTCGAGGCCAGGGCCAGCGCGGCAGCCGTGGTATTGCGGGCTTGAGCCGTATTGCCGAATTCCGCTTCCCGAAGGGCTGCGTTCATCTCCCAATCGGCAGGAGTCTCT
>DATFZR010000442.1:0-4447 GCA_035314265.1 Candidatus Acidiferrales bacterium | reverse complement strand
TTTCTCCGTTTGCAGGATTCATTGCGTAATCTCCCTTCCAGACGGAATCAGGTCGCAGAAGTAAAAAGGCCCGCGCTCGACTACTTCTCCCAGCGAGAATTGGACCGACGAGCGGAAGATGGGGCCATCGAAAACGAAAGTATGGAATTCGCCGTTTTCGCCGCAGGGATCCACGCCCGGTGGCAGGTCGTGGAAGAAGGACTCGTCGAGTTCGCGGCCTGCGAACCGCGGGTCCAGCACGCGCGAATCCACGCACACAGCCACGGCGCGAAAGCCCGCTGCCGTGAACCGGCGCGCGAGCTGCCGCGTGTCCTGCTTCCACAGGGGGAAAAGGCCGGTCATGCCGGCCTTCGCCAGGTTCTGTTCTCGATACACGCGCAGGTCTTCCAGAAAAATATCGCCGAAGACGACCCTGCGGATTCCCCGTGCGTACTCCGCGCGCACGGCCTCGCCCATGCGCGCCTCATAGATTGGGTTGACGCACTCCGGAGGGATGAACACCTGCCGCAGAGGCAGGCCGATGGACTCGGCCTGCCTCTCCAGCAATTCGCGCCGCACGCCGTGCATGCTGATGCGGTCGTAGCCTTCCGTGATGGTGGTGAGCAGTCCGGCCACCCGATACTCCGGGCTCGCGCGCAGGGCATCGAGGGCCATCGCGCTGTCTTTGCCTCCGCTCCAGCAGAAAAGAACGGGCTCCGGCGCCGGGGTCACGAGCTGCCTCCGATGCGGTACTTCACGCCGCCGCGGAATTCGCGGCCCAGGGCGGGGAATCCGGAAATGAGCTGGTACTGGCGGTCGAGCAGGTTCAGCACGCGGCCGAAGAGCTCCATACCGTGTCCCAGGGCGTAACTTCCGGCGATGTCGAAGCGCGCGTAGGCGGGAGTCCGCGTGAACCCCAGTCCCAGAAAATCCGAGTCGGTGCGCGAGCCGCTGTAGTAGCCGGCAAAATTGAAATTAAGCCGGCGGTAGGCCGCGTTGGCCGTCAGGCTGCCCGAGTTCAATGGACGGCGCAGCAGGCGGTTGCCGGGAATCTCCGCAGGATCCGTGGCGTTGGGAGCATTGATGACCAGGCTGTCGTCGTAGGCATAGCCCGCGGTGATGCGCAGCCACCGCGCCGGTTTCGCCTCCGCGTTCAGGTTCACGCCCGCGGCCCGCGCCAGGTCCGTGTTGAAATAGGTTCCCGCGAAGGAGCAGTTGGGGAGCGTGGTTTCGCCGAAGCTGATCATGTTGTGGAAGCGGTTGTAGAAGCCGTCGAGCGAAACGCGGAACGTATCGCCGGCGAAGGACTGGTCCACGCCCGCGTGAAGGCTGTCGCTGCGCTCGGGGCTCAGGTTGGGATTGCCGGGAAAGCACGGATCCGTGCCGAACGACTGGTCGAGGCTGGGCTCCTTGATCCCTTCTCCATACGTGAAGTGCAGCCGCGTGGCGCCGAAATCGCTGTCACCTTTTCTGGCCAAGAAGGCCAGGCCCACCCGCGGCACCACACGCGTTCCGAAATTGGAGTTGTCTTCCGCGCGGACTCCCGCGGTTGCGGTAAGCCGCTCCCAGAGCCGGTACCGCGCTTCGATGTAGCCTGCCTGGTTGTTTCGCCGCGCGTGGCTGCCAATGTCGCTCAGCCAGCCGTTCTCGATCTCGTACGTGTAGCCGGCCGTCACGGAACCCTTGCGGCCGATGTAGCTGGTTTGCGCGTCGATATCCACGCGATTGAATTGATTGAACGATGAAAACGTGAAGTCGCAGAAATTCGCCGACGGCACGGCATGCGGCGAGCGCGGCATTCCCGTGCATTCATCGAACGGGTCGGGCGCCAGAAAAAAGGAGCTGAGCGGATTTTCAAAGGTCTGGCTCAGGTAGCTTTCCGTGACGTCCACATGGTGGTGCCAGTGCGAGCCCGTGGTGAAATCCCCCGACAGCGCGCTCGTAAAGTCGTGCAGGCCGCTGAATTCGTTGAGCTCGGGCGGTGTGAACAGGATTTGCCCCTGGACGCCCCCCTCGCTCGTATTGTCGCGAAGCGTGAGCCGCACGGAATCGGTGTTGGAGAACTGCCAGCCGAAATTGCCGGAGAAGGTCTGGTTGCGGAAGTCGTTGTTCACTCCCTGGCCTTCCGTGTCGTACCGGGCATAGCCGGCCGAATAGTCGAATGGGCCGGCGAGGCCGCTCAGTGTAGCGGAGCCTCGCGCGGAGTGGAGGCTGCCGCCCTCGCCTACCAGATCGAGTTGCGGCGTGGTGGTTGTGCCGCGCGCCGTGAAAATCTGCACGACGCCGGCCATGGCGTCTGAGCCGTAGAGCACGCTTTCCGCACCGTGCACCACTTCGATCTTCGAGACGTTGTCGAGCGTGAACGGCGAGAAGTCCACAAAGCCGCCGGGAGCGTTCAACGGGGCTCCGTCCACGAGCACTTTCGTGTAGTTCGAGTTGCCGCCGTCCAGGAAGAACGAAGTGACTCCGCCCACGCGGCTGGATTGTCCGAAGCTCACGCCGGGCAGGATCCCCAGCATCTCAGGCACCGTGGAGGCCTCGCGCTGCGAAATATCCTGTGCGGTGATCACGTCCACAGGCGCGGCCACGCTTTGCTGGGCCGCCGGAATCGGCTCCGCCGTGACGATCACACTCGCGGACGTGCGATCGAGCGCGAGCCGCACGGGCAGCTCGCGCCTTTCTCCCGCGGCCAGCGATACCTCCTGCTCGTTGGACGCGAATAACGGACGCACCACGCGCAGGCGGTAGCTTCCCGCGGGAACACTCAGTTCGTAGCGGCCCTCGGGCCCGGAAACGGCGCGCGCCACCGGCGGCCCGTGCGTTCCTTTTTCCAGCGTGATTTGCGCCCCGGCGACGGCGGCGCCCGACGGATCGAGAATCGTTCCGGTGATTGTTGCGGGGGATTGTGCGGAAAGGCGTGCGGTGAAGAGCAATCCGAAAAAGAAAAAGACCAGCAGACGCTTCATGGTTCCTCCTCTCCCTCTCGCGCGGGAGAAAAAAGGTGCGACCCGTGCCCGAATCCCCAAGCTTTGGGATCGAGACGGGACGGCCTGGCTCTTCCGGTCTCCTGGCTCGGCGGCAGCCCTGATTGGCGGGCCTTCCCCTCCGGTAACCCGGAGAGTGGCCCGCGCGGGCTGATTGACGCGTTTCTTGCGCGTCCGCCTTACAGTCGCGCGGCGGCGACGGCTTTTCACCGTCTTCCCGTGCAAAGAGCTGGCGGGTGGATCGGTGCAGCGACCGGACGTCCCGTCCCGATGCATCGGGATGGACGGCGAGGCGCCGCAGGGTTGGCGATTCGCCCCGATTTCCATCGGGGCGTTCGAGCCGCACGGTGTTGCGTGCGGCCGCGAATCTCTCCATTGCGCGTCTATTCCGTGGCTATTCCGTGTTTATTCCGTGTCCCTCCCGAAGAACGTCACCTTCGGCGTTCCCCGCGAGTTGTACTCCACGTGCAGCAGCGTCCCAAACACCTGCTGGAGCAGCTCCTGCTGGTAAACCTCGGTCGGCGTTCCCACGCGAAGCGTTTTGCCGCGGTCCAGCAGCACGATGCGGTCGGCAAACTCAGCGGCCAGGTTCAGCTCGTGGGTCACCACCACAACAGCGTAGCCCCGGTCCGTGGCGATGCGCCGCAGCCGCCGCAGCAGTTCCACCTGTGCGGCGATGTCCAGGTGCAACGTAGGCTCGTCGAGCAGCAGCAGCAGCGGCTGCTGCGCCAGTGCGCGCGCCAGCACGGCGCGTTGCTTTTCGCCGCCCGAGAGTTTGTGCATCCAGCGCGCGCGCAGCGGATCGGCGCCCGATTCGTGCAGCGCCTGCCGCACGACGATGGCGTCCTCTTCCGTTTGGAAGCGCAGGCCGCGGCTGTAGGGATAACGTCCCTGCAGCACGAAATCCCACACGCGCACGGGGAAAAGTAGCGGCGTCTCCTGCTGCACCATGGCCACGCGCTGGGCGCGGGTGCGCAGGTCGAGCCGGTTCACTTCAAACCCTTCGAGCTGCACGCGGCCGGAAAGCGGCGCGAGCGACCCCGCCATCAGCCGCAGCAGCGTGGATTTGCCGCTGCCGTTGCGGCCCAGAATGGCCACGAGCTCCTTCGAACGCACGTCGAAAGAAGTTGCTTCCAGCGTGAACAGCGGCGCTCCGCCTTCCGGCGTGTAGGCGAAGCTGGCCAGGTCCACGCGCACGCGCGGTGGCTCGGAAGGCCGCGGTCGCGCCGGCGCCGGCGGAGCCGCGGCCTGCGATGCCACCACCGTGTTTTCCTCGGGCGTCACGCCGCGCGCCTCCGTAGCAAGTAGATGAATACCGGCGCCCCGACCATCGCCGTCATCGCGCCCACCGGAAGCTCCGTGGGCGATACCAGCGTGCGCGCCAGCGTGTCTGCAAACACCAGCGCAATCGCGCCGCCCAGCGCGCTCGCGGGAATCAGCAGGCGGTAGTCCGACCCGAACAGCAGGCGCACCAGATGCGGCAC
>DATFZR010000441.1:0-2372 GCA_035314265.1 Candidatus Acidiferrales bacterium | reverse complement strand
CATTCACCCGCTGGGTGCATACGCATACAGTTGAGCCGGACGGGCCTGCCGCCTGCGTGCTGGAGGACCGTGTGGAATATGTGCCGCCACTGGGGGCGCTGGGCGGCATCTTCGGTTCAAACTACGTTCGCCGGCGGCTGGAGACGGCGTTTGCGTTCCGGCAGCTTGTTACCGCGCAGGACGTGGTCGCGCACAACCGGTGGTCGCCCAAACCGCTGCGCATCCTGGTGACGGGCGCGACGGGACTGGTGGGCGGCGCGCTTCTGCCGTATCTGACGGCTGGGGGACACAGTGTGGCGCGGCTGGCCCGGCCTGGGACGCACTCTGCGACGCCGCCCGGGTTGCCGGTGGAGGTGATCGAATGGGATCCCGCGGCGGGCGATGCGGCGCCTGCGGGGGCGCTTGAAGGATTTGACGCCGTGGTGCATCTGGCGGGGGAGAACATTTCCGAGGGCCGCTGGACCGCGGCGAAGAAGAAACGGATCCGAGAGAGCCGAGTGCGCGGCACCGCAGGGCTGGCGGCAGGGCTGGCGGGGCTGGCGCGTCCGCCGCGCGTGTTTGTGGCGGCCAGCGCGATCGGCTATTACGGCGACCGCGGGGACGAGAATCTGGTGGAGGCCAGCCCGCGCGGGCGGGGCTTTCTGGCCGAAGTGTGCGAGGAGTGGGAGGCCGCTACAGCTCCTGCCGTGGCGGCGGGGATTCGTACGGTAAACCTGCGCACGGGGGTTGTGCTCAGCCCGGAGGGGGGCGCGCTGGGCAAAATGCTGCTGCCGTTTCGCATGGGCGCGGGGGGAGAGATTGGGGACGGGCGGCAGTGGGTTAGTTGGGTTGTACTGGACGATCTGCTGGATGTGATTCTGCACGCGATTGCTGACCCGGCGCTTTCAGGCCCCGTGAATGCCGTGGCTCCTCATCCGGTAACCAATGAGGAGTGGACGAACGCTCTGGGGCGGGTGCTTTCGCGGCCGACGCTGCTGCCGATGCCTGGGTTTGCGGCGCGCGCGGCGTTCGGGGAGATGGCGGATGAGCTGTTGCTGAGCAGCACGCGGGTGATTCCGGAACGGTTGCTGGCGGCGCGGCACGCGTATCGGTTTCTCGAGGTGGAACCGGCGTTGCGGTATTTGCTGGGGCGCTGACTGTAGGGAGCCCGGCCGGCCGGATTCTCCGGGCCTCGACCGGGTACTCGATCGCGGGAAAGGTTCAGGGGCCGCTCGATGAGGTTGAAACAGGAATCGCTTTTGAACGGAGTCATGCCCGGACGATTTCGTTGCGGATCGCGTAATGAATGAGTTCAGAGAGAGAATGCACGCCGAGCTTGAGCATGATCTTGGCACGGTGCGTCTCTGCCGTTCTGACGGTGATTCCCATCGCCGCCGCAACCTCCTTGTTTGCTTTCCCTTCCGCCAGCAGCCGGGTGATTTCGCGCTGGCGAGCCGTTAGCCTGGTATCCGGACGCTCCGTCCGCCCGGACTCCGTTCCGCTGTCGATAAACCCAGCTAAGACGATCTCGGAGACCTTGGGCGTCAGATAGATTTTTCCTTGTGCGACGGCTTTGATGGCCCTGACGAGATGTCCCTCCAAATCGGATTTTAAGACGTAGCCCCTGGCCCCCGTTTCCATTACCCGGCGCACCATCTGGTTTGAGTCGTGCATGGAGAGGATGAGGACCCTGGCATCAGGAGCAACATCGCGAATCTGGCGAGTCGCCTCCAGCCCATCCATGTCCGGCATGGCAATGTCAATGATGGCGATGTGAGGCCGCAGCCTCCTTGCTCTTTCCACCGCTTCCCGGCCGGTGGCAGATTCCGCGACGATCCTCCAACCGCGTTGGACCCGAAGCAATCCCCGGATTCCGCGCCGGACGAGTTCGTGATCGTCAGCCAGCAGGATTCGCAGATGCCTGTCTTTCCTACGCATAAGCAGGCAGTGTCACGCGGAGCGTGGCGCCCTTGTCATCGGATTCGATCACCAGAAGGCCGCCGATTTGTTTCACTCGCTCGACCATGCTCAAGATGCCAACCCCGGCATCCGGGGGAAGCGTGCCATCCCCTGTTTGATTGAGACCGGGCATTCCATGGCCCTTGTCGCTCACTTCCAGGGTTACCTTTTCCGGGGTCCGGTCGAGCCTGATCCGTGCGTTGGAGCTTCCGGAATGGCGCTGAATGTTTGTGAGACCCTCCTGCACGACCCGGAACAATGCCAGTTCCGCGTTCCGGGTCATCCGCCCGAATCGCGGTGAGACCTCCAGGGCCACCCGGATACTGCTTCGTTTTGTGAAGCCATCGACGTAGTGGCGAATGGCGTCCTCGATGCCGGTTTCATCGAGCATTGGCGGGTGGAGTAAATAGGAGAGAGTGCGGACCTCGCGAATG
>DATFZR010000440.1:0-6692 GCA_035314265.1 Candidatus Acidiferrales bacterium | reverse complement strand
TACGGAAGCGATCCTGAACCGCGCCCCGACCGCTCCCATCCGCCTGAATCCCGACCTCCCGCCGAAGCTCGAAGACGTGATCAACAAGGCGCTCGAAAAAGACCGCAACCTCCGCTACCAGAGTGCCGCGGAGATTCGCGCCGACCTGAAACGCCTGCTCCGCGACACCGGCTCCGGCCGCACTGCGGTCACTGACGCCACGGGCTCTGCATCCGATACCACCGCAACCCGAGCCGTAGCCACGCAGCGGTCCGGTGCCGGGAAAACAGCTCTGGTAGTGGCCGCAGCGGCCGCGCTTCTGGCCTGCGCCGGCTTCGGCGCCTACAAGTGGCTCACCCGCAGGCCCGCTCTGAATCTGCAGGAAATGAACATCTCCCGCCTCACCCAGAGCGGTAAGGCCATCGACGTGGCCATTTCGCCCGACGGCCGGTACGTCGTCTACGTCCTGCGCGACGGAGAAAAGCAAAGCCTGGTGGTCCGCCAGGTGGCTACCGGGAGCGACGTGCCCATCCTGGCTCCGGACGTCGTCAACTTCCACGGACTCAGCTTTTCTCCGGACGGAAATTACGTCTATTTTGTCCGCACCAGCAGGGAGACATTCAATTACTCCACGCTCTTCCAGATGCCCGTCTTGGGAGGCGCGCCACGCCAATTGATTCGCGACATTGACGCCCCCGTCGGCTTTTCACCCGACGGAAAGGAATTTGCGTTCATTCGCGGGGTTGTCGAAAAGTCGGAAATTCACCTCCTCGTGGCGGAGGCCGACGGGAGCGGCGAGCGGGTTCTGGCGGAGCTCAAGGCCACACTGAGTAGAGGAACTTTGCTCGGGCCTGCCTGGTCTCCCGACGGAAAAACGATCGTGGCCTCAATTCTCACAGCCGACCAGGGCCTGCATTGGAAGTTGTTGGCGTTCCCGGCAAAGGGTGGGGCCCCGCGCACCCTCTTCACCAGCGAAACAAGCCTGGGCAGGCCGCAATGGCTGCCGGATGGAAGCGGGCTGCTGATGGGAATTGAAGATGCCTCGCAGGGCGGCCGCGGCCAGCTCTGGTTTATTGCCTATCCCTCCGGCGAGGCGCGGCGGTTCACCAACGACCTGACCAACTACAATCTGTGCTGTCTGGATTTGACGCACGACGCAAAGACCCTGGTGACGGTGGAGAATACGGTACTCTCCGATTTGTGGGTCTACCCCGCCGGTGATGTTTTGCATGGGCGGCAGCTCACCTCCGGTGAGCCCACGGGCTTCGCCAGCGGTTGGTTCCCGAATGGAACCATCATCTATGCAAATGGAATCGGCGACCTCTTCAGCATCCCCGCGGAAGGCGCCCGCCCCACGCTGCTCACCCCGAATGCGCACAATAACTTTGCCTCTTCCGCCTGCGGAGACGGGCACTCCATCGTGTACAACGTCTTCAGCGGCGCGCAGATCAGCATCTGGCGAATGGAAGCGGATGGATCGTCTCCCACACAGATGACACACGATGAAGGGGACTCTGGGGCGGATTGCTCGCCGGACGGAAAATGGTTTGCTTACGCCGCCGGTCTGAATATCTACCGCGTCCCCATCGAAGGGGGTAGTCCAACACGATTGGCGGAGAACAACTTCGCGGGGAGTGTGGCCATCTCGCCTGACGGAAAGTTGATCGCCTACGTGACGCGCGGGGCCTCCATAACCAGTGCGAGTGTCCGGACCATCATTTCCTCCGGCGGCGGGGCGCCGGCCTACACATTTACCGCTATCGCCGGTGCGGGACCCGCCCAGTGGGCGCCCGATGGCCGCGCCTTGGACTACCGCCAGACCCAGGGCGGAGCCTCCAACATCTGGCGGCAGCCGTTGGCCGGCGGCGCGCCGAAACAAATCACCAACTTTTCCTCCGGACTCATCTTCGGTTTCTCCTGGTCGCGCGACGGCAAGCAACTGGCCATGGCCCGCGGCTCACGCACAAGCGACATCGTCCTGATCGGCAATTTCCGCTGAGCGTTTGCCGGTTTTTGATTTTCGTTATTCGTTGAAGCGCAGGATGAAGCAATGAGTGAGAACGGGAGTCAAGAACGCGCCGCCGCAGAAGCCCTTCGCGGCTGCTGGTATCCGGCCCTGCGCTCCGCCGAACTCCGCGGACGCGGCCCGGCAACGGCCGAACTCCTCGGCGAGGCGTTAGTCGTCGGTCGCGACGCGCAGAAGCGTCCCTTCGCCCTCCGCGACTTCTGCCCCCATCGCGGCATGCCCCTCTCCGCCGGCCACTTCGACGGCGAAACGGTGGAGTGCTCCTACCACGGCTGGCGCTTCGACTGCCGCAGCGGCCAGTGCCGCGAAATCCCCTCCCTCGTCCCCGGCGAAGGCAAACTCAAACCCGAACGCATCTTCGCCGCCGCGTTCCCCGCGGAAGAAGCCGACGGCTACGTCTGGGTCTACTTCGCCGACCCCGATCATCCCGAGGCGGCCATGCCGCCCGCGCCGCGCCTCTGGCGCGGCGCAGGACACTCCACCACCTCGCATCTCTGGTGCGACCTGGCCTGCGACGTGGATCAGGGCGTCATCGGCCTGATGGACCCGGCGCACGGCCCCTTCGTGCATCAATCGTGGTGGTGGCGCAAACGCGGCAGCATCCAGGTCAAAACAAAAATCTTCGAGCCCATTCCCAACGGCTTCCGCATGCGCCAGCACGAGCCTTCAGCCAACAGCGCGCCCTATAAACTCCTGAAGTTCGTAGGCCGGCCGCTCACCACCATTGAGTTCGTGCTCCCCAACATGCGCTTCGAGCGCGTGGAGGCGGGCAAATACTGGTTTTCGAGCCGCACCACGGTCACGCCTGTCACCGCAAATCGCTCGCGCATTGATGTCGTGGCCGCCTGGAATATTCTTCCGTGGATGCCCGGACTGCCCTGGTTCGCGCGTCAGTTCGGCGCCGTGTTCCTCCGCCAGGATCAGGAAACCATGGAGAAGCAAGCCGTTGGCCTGGCCCGCAGCCACCGCCAGATGCTGATTGACGATGCCGACCGCCAGGCCCGGTGGTATTTCCAATTGAAAGAAGCCTATATCGAGGCCCAACGCACCGGCCAACCCATGAAGCACCCCATCCCAGAAGCAGTAACGCTCCGCTGGCGCTCGTGACAAATGACGCCGCGCCGCTTAATGTTCCTCGCTCTCCTGCTCGTCCCCGCCCTGGGCCTCCCCTCGCTAGGCGGCACGGCCCGAGCCCCCGAACGCGCCCATCCGCCCGCGGCCCCTGCCGGGCGCATCGAGTGCAGCTCCGTCCCGAGCAAAATCCTCTCCCGCAGCGTGCGTTTCTGCGCCCTGCTGCCCCCCGCCTACGACGCGCAGCCCACAAGCCGCTTCCCCGTCCTCTACTGGCTGCACGGCCTGGGGCAGAACGAGCAGAGCTTCGTCAGCTCCGGCGGTTCCACCCTGGTGGACGACCTTCGCACGCGCGGCGCCGTCGGCGACTTCATCCTGCTTACGCCCGACGGCGGACGTTCCTTCTATCTGAATTCACACGACAACCGCGTCCGTTACGAGGATTTCTTCATCCGCGAATTTCTGCCTGCCATGGAACGCCGCTATCGCATCCAGGCCGCCCGCACCACGCGCGGCATTTCCGGAGTCTCCATGGGCGGCTTCGGCGCTCTGCATTTTGGCCTGAAGTATCCGGAAACGTTCGGATCGGTCAGCGCGCACAGCGCCGCGGTGATGCAGGAGCCGCCCGCCGCCATGACCAACGGCGCGCGGATGGGTTTTCTCGAAGAGGTGTTCGGCATGCCGCTCGACCGCCCCTTCTGGGACCGCCAAAGCCTGTTCACGCTGGCACACCACGCCCCACCCGGTGAGAGCTGGAAGATCTATTTCGACTGCGGCACCGAAGACGACTTCGGATTTGAGGAAGGCAATCAGGCGCTCGACCGCGCCCTAACCACCCGCGGCATCCGCCACGAGTTCCATCTCTATCCCGGCAACCATGGCTGGGGCTACTTTGCCAAACATCTCCCCGCGTCGCTCGAATTCCACTGGAAAGCCTTCGCCGTCGCAGAGTCCGCCAGCCAGCCGAAAAAGTAGACGTCGCGCCGACGGCGCACTCCATTGGGGCTCAGGTAGCTTGCGGCTGTTCTCAGGGCGGGTTTGCAGGCCGGCCAAAAAGTATAAGGCCGGGACGCGATCGCTGAGGGGCCAAGGCGTCCCGGCCTTCCTGCCCACTTCCGCAGAAAGCAGGCAAGTTCGGTGTGCGTGAGTGACTTTTTAGCTCGCTTTGAGCTTCAACTACTGCTTTTCGTCTTCTCCACGCAGGAATTCATAGCGTTCGATTGTGGCCACAACACCGAGCTGGCCGGTTTCCAGCTTCTCTGAACGGTGCACGTGGCCGAGGCAGCGGACCTGGACAGGCCCGGCCATGGTGAGTTCATGGGGCAGAGTCATAACGATCTCCACCGTAGCGCCCTCCGTCACGTCCTTGGGCAAGAAGAAATAGACGCCGCGCGAACTGACGTCCCGTGTGGCCGTGGAGACCTTGTCTTCTCCGGCCTCCTGCCCGCAACGAACGATCAGGGGGAGCTTCAGGTGAAAGCGCTGCACGTTTCTGCGATCCGAGTCGGTCAACATATACCTCCCGTCTGCAAGGCCAGCATAGGAGGGCACGCTTGCGGCAACAATAGCGCCTAGGGGCTAAACGGAGGAGTCAGAACGAGTACCCAAGTACTAGAACCAAGCTCCCACTCAGGGGTAGGAGGGCCCGCGCTCCCGCAGCCGGCAGGCCTGCCCATGAGCAAGGAGCGCACTGAACCGGTAGCCGCGGTCAGCGCTTTCCTGACCGTGGGCCTTCCCTCAATGGCAAGCGGGACAGAACGAGAGGCAGGAACGATCCCAGCGAACAACCACAAGCAGCGCGTGCCTAAGCCTGGTCGGTAATCCTGTGGTGGATGGCGTACAGCGCCAGCTCGAGCCGGTCCGATACGCCCAGCTTGTCGAAAATATTGTGCAAATGGTTCTTCACCGTCTGCTCGCTGATAAACAGCTTCTCGCCAATTTCGCGGTTGCGGTATCCCTGCGCCACGAGCTGCACGATTTCCTTCTCCCGGTCGCTCAGCAGCGGCTTTTCGCGCCGGCCGGTCTCGGTGGACTTGGAAAACGCCTTCATCACCTCGCTGGTCATGCGCTTATCCAGCCAGATTTCGCCCCCGGCCACTTTGCGAATGCTCTTGATCAGCAGGTCCGATGCGGACTGCTTCAGCACCACCCCGCGGGCTCCCAGGCGCATGGCGCGCACCACGTCGCGATCGTCTTCCGTGGCCGTCAGCACGATCACGCGGCTCGGCATGGCGTCGAAATTCATCTCCTCGAGCAGCGTCAACCCGTCCTTATCAGGCATACGCAGGTCCAGCAGCAGGATGTCCGGCTTGATCTTGGCGAGCAGTCCGGGGCACTCCGCGCCGCTCGATACTTCACCCACCACGACAATGTCGTCTTCGTGCTCCAGCAGCTTGCGCACGCCGTCGCGAAAGATGGGATGGTCGTCGGCAATGGCCACGCGAATTGGATTCTTTCCCTTGGCCATATCAGTTCACGGGTACCTCAACGAGGATGCGGGCCCCATGGCCGGGCGCGGACTCAACGGTCAGCAGGCCGCCTATGCCCCGCGCACGCTCCTTAATGGAGATGGGGCCAATGCGAAGTCGGTTGAGCTCTTCGCTGGGAAAGCTGCCGGCAAAACTGAAGCCCTGCCCGTTGTCGTCAATCACCAGATGTACCGAAGCCTCGTCCTGCCATAGTTTTATCACGACGTGCGTGGCCTGTGCATGTTTTTTCACGTTGTTGAGGGCCTCGCGGCATATCTGGAAAAGCTCGCGGCAAATCCGGTCGGAAACGCGCAAATCCAGCTCCTCCAGCAGGCAATCCACCTCGATCTTGGCTTCCTGCCGGAAGCGCTCGCAGTAGCCCCGGATCAGGTCAATCATGTCCGCGCGCGCCACGCGCAGCGGACGCAGATCCAGCACCAGTTTGCGCAGTTCCCCGTTTTCGCGGCGCAATATGTTTTCCAGCTTTTCCAGGTCCACCGCCAGGGCGTGGCCGGCAGGCAGGCTCTTGCGCATCACGTCCAACTGGATGATGGACCCCAGAATCGTCTGCAGGATGCCGTCATGCAGGTCGTGCGAGATGCGGCTCCGTTCGGAGTCAATCACCCGCGCCCGCAGGTGCCGCAGCAGGTACAGATTCTCCAGCGGGGCGCTCAGCGAAGCGGCAATCCGCTCGAACCACCGCAAATCGCGCGGCGAGATGTCGTTGTCCGGATTGATCAGCAGAAGCCGGCCCGCCGGCTTCTCGCCAAAGTCAAACGTCACGGCCGCGATCGCGTTGATCTGCAGCTCCCGCCGCGAGATTCCCGGGATGCGCGGGATCTCCAGCAAGCGCCGGCCGTCCCTCCGGTCCCAGCCGAAACCCTCGCCGCTGCTCTCAAACGAATTCCAGCAGATGGTGAATTCAGGGCAATCCAGCAGAAACGCATCGGCGCGCAGCGGAGGGAACGACTCGGGGCTGATGCGTTCCACCTCCTCCCGCCGCGCCGTCCACACGAACAGCCGCTCCATATCCGAATCGAGAAACACCAGCGAGGCTCGTTCGCAGCGGAACGTGCGCGCCAGCGTTTCCAGCAGCCGCCGCAACGAGTCAGACAGGCCGCGCTCCACATCCAGAAGCGCGGTGAGCT
>DATFZR010000439.1:0-6199 GCA_035314265.1 Candidatus Acidiferrales bacterium | reverse complement strand
GAAGTCTTACATTTGGTGCAGGAGAAGCCGGCCCGCCCGAAACGAGGGAAGCGCCGCAAGCATGACGACGGAATTGATCCTGAGTGAGGTTACGCGCATGGCCGGCGGATACTGCGTGATCGGTCTGGAGCGCACGAGCAGGGGCTATCGTTCGGTGCGTCCCATGCCGCCGCGCAGCTATGCCTGGGGCCATCCGTGGCCGCACCAACGGGGCGATCGCCTGGGGTTCGAACTTCGCGCGCGGCCCTGCACCCAGCCGCACGTCGAGGACCGGAAGGCCATGCGCGCCGCCCAGTCACTCGGCCGGATCGGCCATCCTGAGCTCGTCGGTTGCTTGCGTTCGGCGGAAGTGGCGCGGAGCACCGGGGAGCTCTTCGGCTGTGCACTGCGTTCGAACCCGTCGGGCTCCGGAGCGGCGTGGGTGAATCCCAAGGAGGCGGCGCGGTCGATTTGCGGCTGCGAGTTCCGCTTCCTGCGTTTTTTCTGGAGGGTAGACCGCTGGCGCGTGGAGGTGAAGCTGGCGGGAGGGGAAACGCTGAAGAGCCTGCCGATCGTCGACCGTGACTGGAATGATTTTCTCGACGTGGCCGGCGCGGCGTTGGGAAATGTGAACCGGGAACAACGGTTGCATCGCTTTCTGAACGGCAGAGTGGCGCGGGAGATTGACCAGGACGAAGCCCGGTTCATTCGCTTGGGCCTTACGCGGACGAACGACCAGGGCGTGTGCTGGCTGATGCTGGATTCCCTGTTCCCGCTGCCGAGACAGGAATGGGTGGCTGAGCTTGGCGAGTCTCGCGGGTCCAATGAAAAAGCATAAGAGAAAAAGAAATCCGCTGAGGTGGCGCCCGCCGCTGGACGCGCGCGCCGCAGTGGAGGAATGCCTGCGCACGATGCTGCCCCCCGGGGCCGCGCTGCCGGAGGAAGGCGCGGACTGGATCCGCAGCGGTGCGCTCGACTCCATGGCGCATGCCGAGGTGGTGGTGTGCATCGAGAAGAGGCACAGGCTGCGCGGTTTTTTCGACCGCCTCCCTGGCGGCCCTCCGCGCAGCACGAAGGCCGCCATAGAAGGCCTGAAGGCTGCCGCCTCGGGCCGGACCCCGCGCCCCGGGCCGCCGCAGGGCGTGACGCCGAATGAGCCTCGAACGCAGGTCTGCCTCGCGGGGTGGGGGCACCGTGTGGGCGCGGAGCTCGTGCCTGCGGCGTGTGTGGAAAAAGAACACGGGCTGCCCCCGGATACGATTCTTCGCCGCGCCGGAATTGAGTCCGTGGCCCGGGCGAAAGGTGGCGAGACCGAGCTCGATCTGGCTGTGAAAGCCGCGGAGTCGGCGCTGGCGCGTGCCGGGACCGCGGCGCCGGAGGTGGATCTGATCGTTGTTACCTCCGAGACGTTCCTCGGGCTTCCTTCGCTCGGATTCGCCTTACACCGCCGGCTGCAGCTCCGGGAGGATTGCGGCGTGCTGGACGTGGGCGGGGCCTGCGCGGGACTGGTGAACGCGCTCTTTGTGGGGTCTTCCGTTCTACGATCATCCACCGCCCGGCTTGCGCTTGTCGTCACGGCGGATGTGCACGGGCAGGCGCTGCGCGCGGGGCAGGTGGACGGACGTTTTGCCGGCCTCTTCGGCGATGGCGCCAGCGCTTTCGTTTTGCGGAGCGTTCCGCAGGGGAGCAACGGGGCCCACTTCTCGCCCGGAGAGTTCGTGATGGGCTGCACCGCGGCTTCCTCGCGGTTGATCTCCCTCGCTCCGGATGGCCACGGCGGCGTGCATCTCGATTTTGACGGCGGCGCTCTCGGCCGTGCGGCCGTGCGCCAGCTTGATGTGCTTCTGCACCAATTGGAGTCGCGCTCGGGTTGCCGGCTGGAGAGCGCCAGCAGCTTTGCCACACACCAGCCGAATCCGCGGCTCCTCGAAATGCTTGCCCGCCAGAGCGGACTCTCCATCGAGAGATTCCCCGTGGTCTGCCGCAACTTCGGAAATCTCGGATCGTCCACGGCGGGAGTGGCCCTGAGCCTTGCGCTCGAACAGCACTCTCCGCGAGCGAACGAAAAGCCGGGACCGATTTTTATCGCCGCGCTGGGTCCCGGACTGGTGCTTGCAGGATGCGTGCTGCAGTGCGGTCAGGGGCCGTCGCCCAAGCCTCGCGTGGGAAGAACGGCCGGGAAACCCTCAGGAAAGTCTGCTCGCTAGGCCCTAGCCCTCCCCATAAAAACACAGCGATCTTCGTGGCGTTTCGGCTTTCCTCATTTCAGTCCCCATTTATGGCCGGAACTGCCCACCGCCAGGAAGACGCTGGCCGTGGCTACCAATGCTTCCAAAGCTCTGCCCGCCCATTTGAATACCCCGAAAGGTACTTGTGCGCGCCCCTGAAGCCGAAAAGGGCTCACAAGAGGGCCATTTTCTGTTACCTTTCGAACCAAGGGAATGAGCCAACGCTGTGGGGGGCACCGCTCGCAATCGCGCAAACTGCCTGTATTCAGATAGTTGCGTGGACGTGCGCTACGGTGCCTGAAGTGCTATCTCTATGTCATGGGCACACCAGACCTCAGCGGATTGGCTCAGGCCAGGAGCGATTTAATGAGCTACAACCGTAAAACGCATTCCCGCGACGCTCAAGAAGGGTTCTCCCTTCTCGAGATGCTCACGGTGCTTGCGATCATGATGATCCTCGCGGCCATGGCCATCATCAGCATCAATGGCGCCTTGCCTGCGCAGGAGGCCACCGCGGGCGTAAACGCCGCCGCCGGAGTATTCCGCCAGGGCCGCGACTCCGCGGTTGCGGAGCGGCGGAGCTTCCAGCTTGTAACCACCGTGCCGAATCAGATCGGCCTGGAGCGAATCGAAATCGGCGGGACGCTCATCGCTCTTCCCATAGTGACGCTCCCGGCCCCCGCACAGTTCATGATGTACCAGGGAATCCCCGACACGCCCGACGGATACGGAACGTGCACGAACGGCCTTTGCTTTGGCGGCACGCCGACGCAAACGTGGTTGAGCGACGGCACCTTTGTGGACGCGGCGGGAAACCCCCTGAACGCCACGATTTTTATCGCCGTCCCCGGAAAGTCCCTGACGGACCCGACCTATATGAGCACCCAGCGCGCCTTCACGATTCTGGGCACGACTGGACGAATCCGCGCATACCGCTGGACCGGCGGTAGCTGGGTTCTGCAGTAAGGGGGAATGCCATGAAACGGAATCAGCCAAGATTCGGCAAATCGCAAGCGGGCATGACGCTTATCGAAGCGGCCGTCGCCATCCTGATCCTGACGATCGGCGTGACGGCCGTGGCCGCGGTGTTCGTGAACGGCCTGGCCCTGATGGGCAACTCTCAGGACACGTTTATCGCCAAAGAAAAGGCCGAGGAAGCGGTGGAAAGCGTATTCGCCGGGCGTGACGACCAGAACCTGAGCTGGGCGCAAATCCTCAACGTCAAGGGCAGCTCCGGGGCCGACGGCGGAGTGTTTGTGGACGGCCCGCTGCCCATTAACGACCCCGGCCCCGACGGCCTGGTGAACACCGTGGACGACGGCGCCGCGGAATATATCGTGCTGCCGGGCCCTGACGGCGTGTTCGGCACGGCAGACGACGTAAAGGTTCCGCTGGTGAAGTTCCAGCGCGACATACAGATCCGCAATATCACGGGAAATCCGAACCTGCGCACGCTCACCGTGACGATCACGAATGTGGCCACCGGCGCGGTGATTTACCGGATTCAGACTTACATTTCCGCTTTCGTGTGAGCGCGCGAGGAAATCGCATGGAGAGAAACATGAAACGCGAAACGGGATTCTCGCTGATCGAGCTTCTGGTGGCCATGGCGGTCACGCTGGTGATCGTGGCCGCCACGCTGGGCCTCTTTACGTCGGCCCTGCGCACCAATGAGTCCAGCCAGCAGTTGAGCAACATGAACGGAAACCTGCGCAGCGCGATGAACCTGATGACCCGGGATCTTCTGCAGGCGGGGCAGGGAATCCCCACGGGCGGTGTGCTGCTTCCCACCGGCAGCGGTTGTAAGTTCGTCAACCGTCCGGTGCCCGTGGGCACCAGCACCTTCGTCTACGGATGCACGAACTCGGGCACCAATCCCAATCTCCCCGCGGTGGTACCCGGCAACGCGATCGGCCCCATCGTTCCCGACACGCCGCCCGGACCCAACGGAGCGAATCTGGGCAGCCCCAATCTCTCCTGGGTGCCTTCGCCGGGACCGAGTAGCGACCTCGTCACCATGATGTTTTCGGACAATACGCTGGTGACGAACTACATCATCAACGGCCCGATCCTCACGCCGAACTATTTGATTACGATTTCCAGCAGCAGCATGACGTTTTCCAACGCCACGCCGATTACCGGGGGCAGCAATACCGCGAACATCGGGGATATTTTCCTGGTTTCGGGAGGCGGCCTCTCCCGCTATGTGGTGGTGACGTCCGTGAGCGGCCAGACCGTCAATTTCGCCTCCGGCGACGTGCTCGCCATGAACCAGGCGTCCACTCCTGGCCTCACCGGGACCGTCAAAGACTTGAACACGGGTGGCGGCGTTCCGTTCAGTGCCAGTCCCGCCTGCCCGCAGCCGGCAGCCTCGCCCGCCGCGCCCTACACCAGCCCGCCGCCGTCGGCCTGTGCCGCCACAGCGCAACGCGTGCTCATGGTGAGCTATTGGCTGGACATCACCCAGATGGTGAACGGCCAGGTGATTCCCCGGCTGATGCGCCAGATCGGTCTGGCCAGCCCCGCCACCTGCGCCCAAACGCCGCCGCCTTTGAACGGCTGCCCGCGCGCCGTGGCTGAAGTTATCGAAAGCCTCGAGCTCTCCTACGACTACGTGAACGGCACGGTGCCGGTGAACAATCAGGTATCGAGCACGGCGGCCGCTACGGCGTGCGCCTGCACGATCACAGACAACCAGATCCGGAAGGTCAATCTGTACCTTGCGGGGCGCTCCGATGCCCCCATTTCCCAGACCAATCAGTATCTGCGCAACAACCTGGCCACGCAGGTCGACCTGAGGAGCCTGGCCTTCGTAAACCGGTACTGTACGGGATCCTGCTGAGGAGGCGCGAAGTCCGCGCTACGAGATTCCAATACATTTGCAACTTTTCCGACGAGGAGAAAAGCCATGGCTTCCAGTACGCATACCCGAACACAGCGAGGCATCGCGCTAGTCACCGCGCTGCTTCTGCTGCTCCTGTTGCTCTCCCTGTCGTTGGGATTCGCCCTGATGGTCACCAGCGAGCAGCGCTCGAAAGGCGTGGACCTGGATCACACCCAGGCGTTCTATGCCGCCTACGGCGCCATGGAGCAGTTGAACGCCGCCGTGGGCAACCTGTTTTCCACCACGTACGCTCCCACCGGGGCCCAAATTGACGTTCTGGCCACGACGCCCCCGGCGATCACCGGGATCAATTTTTACGACCCCAATAACAGCCCCACGTTCAGCGGATATCAGATCGCCTATAAGAAGGACGCCAACGGGAATCCCCAGGCAGTGGCCGGCCCCATTACCCAGGGGCAGTATCAGGGATTCCAGGGCTTGATCACGGACTACACGATCATCATCAACGCGCAATCGCAGAACTTTTCCCTGACCACGGGGAACGCGGGAACCGCCGGAACCAACCGCTACGGCTCGGAAGTGCGCCTGCTGCGCACCCTGCAGACGGTGGGTATTCCTGTTTTCCAGTTCGGCATTTTTTCCCAGACGGACCTGAGCTTTTTCCCCGGCCCAAGCTTCAGCTTCGGCGGCGTGGTGGCCACGAATGGAAATCTTTATGTGGCATCCGGAAACACGCTCACTCTCAGCTCCCAGACTTCCGCCTTTGGCGACGTGATCCGCGACCGCCTGTCGAACGGCTACAGCGGTTCCGCCTATCAGGGCGCCTATCCCGGTGTGGTGAGCGTTACCACCTCTCCGGGCGCCGGGACGTATCGTAACCTGGCCTACACGGAGGGAAGCATCAACGGAGGTCCCGTCCCGACCGGCACGCCGAATACGAACTGGACGACCATCTCCATCAGCAACTACAACAGCAACCTGCGCAATGGCGCCTTCGGCGCTCCCCGCGGCACAGGCGCGAAGAACCTTCAGCTTCCTTTGGTGAACGCCGGAGCCAGCGGCGTGGACCTGATCAAGCTGCCGCCGGGCGGGGAAGACGCGAGCAACCCCACCGTTTACGTTCAGCGCTATTACACCTATCCGTCGA
>DATFZR010000438.1:0-4560 GCA_035314265.1 Candidatus Acidiferrales bacterium | reverse complement strand
CACGGGATGAAATCCGTCCACGTCTTTTTCCGGGGAGACGGTTTCGAGCACGCGCTTCGCATCCACCTGCGGCGGCAGGGGCAGTTGCACCAGGATGCCGTCTATATCGTCGCGGCGGTTCAGGCCCTCGACCACGGCGATCATCTCTTCGGTGGTGATGGAGGCGGGAGGCGCGAGCTGCGCACTGAAGATTCCGAGCTGCTCGCACGCGGCGATCTTGTTGCGGACGTAGATCTGGGAGGCCGGATTCTCGCCGACGAGCACGGCGGCCAGGCCGGGCGTGATCCCGGCTGCGCGCAGCCCGTCGATCTCAGAGCGCAGCTCGGAGTAAATCTGATCGCGGAATTCGGCGCCTTTGAGGATTCTAGCGGTCATTTGTGGCTCTGGTGCGGCTCTGGCACGGCTCTGGGGGAGGCTCTGGGAGCGGCTCCGTGGGAATCATAGCACACGGGTTTTCCGCACCCCTCCGCGGCAGGATGGCCTACGGCCGCTGGCTTGGAAGCTAGTTCCCGGCGCCTTTGTGTTCCGTAAACTTGCTCACATCCGCCGCGCTGCCCTTTAGCAGGTCGCGCAGCAAGGCCACTTCTGCGGCGATGCCCGCGCGCAGGCTGGGGTCCACGACGGGGGCAAAGAACGGGGAGTGGTTCGAGGGCAACTGCTCGCCGCCGGCCGCTGCTTGTTTCCATTTTTCCGGGTCGGCCACGCCCAGCCTGAAGAAAAACGAAGGGACGCCCTGCTCGATGAACACGGAATAGTCTTCCGAGACGGGCCAGGGAGCCATGACCTTGGCGTTTCCCTTGCCCAGCGCGGATTCCAGAACGGGCAGCAAATGGCGCGCGAGTTCGGGATCGTTGTATACGGCAGAGGTGTTTTCGTAGTTCTCGACGAACGGCATCTTTTGCGCGCCGCCGGCTTCGGCTTCTCCCTTGGCGATGCGCGCGATGGCCTCGAGCAGATGCTTGCGGACATCGGGCTTGAACGAGCGAACGGTGAGCGCCATGACGGCCTGGTCGGGAATGATGTTGTTCTTCGTACCGGCCTGGAAATAGCCCACAGTGATCACGGCGGCATCGCCCGGATGGATTTCGCGCGCGACGATGGTTTGCAGCCGAAGCACGATGCTGGCCGCGATGACGATGGGATCCACCGTCGCTTCCGGGACCGCGCCGTGGCCGCCCTTTCCGTAGACGGTGATGCGAATCGAGTCCGCGTTGCTGAGCGCATATTCGGGCGCGATTCCGGCCTGTCCCACGGGCAGCGCGTTCGTGTCGTGCATGGCGACGCCGATATCCGGCTTGGGGAAGCGAGTGAACAGGCCGTCCTCGACCATTTTGCGCGCGCCGCTGATGGTCTCTTCGGCGGGCTGCGCGATCAGCATGAGCGTGCCGTGCCAGGCGTCTTTGGTGCGCGCCATGATCGCCGCGGTGGCCCACAGGGACGACATGTGCAGGTCGTGCCCGCAGGCGTGCATCACAGGCACGTCCACGCCGCTGTCGTTCTTCGTGTGCGCGGTGCTGGCGTAGGGGAGGCCGGTCTTCTCCTCGACGGGAAGGCCATCGAGCTCGGTGCGCAGCATGACCGTGGGCCCGGGACCGTTCTTCAGGATCGCGACCACGCCGGTGCCGCCGACGTGTTCGGTGACTTCGTAACCGAGCTGGCGCAGGCGCTCGGCGAGCAGGGCGGCAGTCCGCGTCTCGTGGAAAGAAAGCTCCGGATGCTGGTGCAGGTCCACGTACATGGCGCGCGCGTCCGGGAAGACGGATTCGACCTGGCCCTTGAGCGCCGCATCCTGCGCGGAAGCGCTGAGGGCCACGAGCAGCACCAGCGTCATTGCCGGGAACATACATTTCAGCACAAGTACCTCCAGGACATTGGAGAGAATGCGCGCCAGAAACCGGCGGGCAGGCTGCCGGCGTTACACCCGGCTGGCACGGATGCGTCTGGGCATCGGGGCGCGCTGTTAGACTCGGGTTGGTCGTGATGAGTCTGCGCCGCTAATCCAGGATGAAGGTGATCTCCATGGTCGCGCGGTACTCGGAGATCTTGCCCTTGTCCACTTTTCCCTTCAGGGAGACGACTTCGAAGCCGGTGATGCCGCGCAGGGTTTTTGCGGCACGATGCACGCCGTCTTCGACGGCTTCCTTGAAACCCTTGGGGGATGAGGCGGTGATTTTGGTAACGCGGGCTACGGCCATGGTAGTTCCTCCTTGGATGTGCCGCGCCAGTTGCCGGCAAGGCACTGAGCGGGGGCGCAAGCTAAACACGGGCCAAAGCCGGGAGTCAATCCGAATCGGCGGGAGCGGTAGAGGGCCTTTGCACGTAACTTCGATTGGAAGTATCCTCTGCGGCAACCAGAACTGGCAAGAGTCGAGGAGGGCGAGCATGTCCGATGCGAACGTCGCGCTCTACAAGAGATGGTTCGAAGAGGTGTGGAACCAGAGGCGGCGGGAAACTATTACGGAACTTTTCGCGCGCGACGGCGTTGCACATGGTGTGAGCGATTCGGGTGGGGACATTCACGGCCCGGCGGAATTCCTGCCGTTCTATGACCGGCTGTGCGCGGGGTTTCCGGACATACGCGTGGTGGTGGAGGATTGCTTTGCAGCGGGCGACAAGGTGGTGGCGCGGTACGTGGCCACGATGAACCACACGGGCGACTATATGGGGTTGCGGGCCAGCGGGAAGAAGGCGACGGCCATGGGGCTCTCGGTTGGGCGAGTGAGGAATGGGCAGATTGTGGAGTCGTGGGATTCGTGGGACAAGTTGGCGCTGATGCAGCAGATTGGGGGGATTCAGTTTACGGGGCAGAGCGCCGGGGCGGGGTGAGGGGAACGGGAGTCGAAGCGGGAAGAGCCGCCGCACTCCATAGCGATGATCCATCTTGAACATTTGACCAAGGAATACGACATGCCCGGAGGCAAAGCCGGGACGCTCGTGGCTGCGAACGCGATCGACCTGACCGTGCCGCAGGGCGAGATCTTCGGGCTGATCGGTCCGAACGGCGCGGGAAAGACGACCACGCTGAAGATGATCTGCGGGCTGCTGGTGCCGACGGCGGGGCGCGTGACGGTGCGCGGCGTGGACGTGGAGCTGCATCCGGAAGAGGCGCAGCGGTACCTGGGCTACCTGGCCGATTTCTTCAACGTCTACGACGACCTGAAGGTTTGGGAGTACGTGGATTATTTCGCGCATGCCTACAAGATGGCCTCGTCCGCGGTTCCGAAACGCCGGGAGGAAGTGATTCACCAGGTGGGGCTGGAAGGAAAGCGCGATGCGTTTATCGCCGGGCTTTCGCGCGGGATGAAGCAGCGGCTGGGGATCGCGCGGGCCATCATCCACAATCCGCCGGTGCTGGTGCTGGACGAGCCGACTTCCGGCCTGGACCCCAAAGCGCGGCACGAACTGAAGCAGCTTCTGCTGGAGCTGCACAAGAACGGCGCGACGATCTTCATCACCACGCACATCCTGTCTGACGTCGAGGAGATTTGCACGTCGGTGGCGATCCTGGAGAAAGGCGTGTTGCTGCGTTGCGGGCCGCTGGCGGCGGTGATGCAGGAAGCGCGCGGCGGGCGCACGATCCGCGTACGGCTGGCCGCGCCGGGGTTCGCGCTGGGCGGCTGGCTGGCGGAGCAGCCCGGAGTGAGCAATATCAAAGCGGCCGCGACGGGCGCGGAGTTTGTGCTGTCGGGCGACGATGTGCGGACGGCGGAACTGGTGAGCCGGCTGGCGGCGGCGGGCGCGCCGGTTTGCGGCGTGCAGGATGTGGCGGAGAGCCTGGAGCAGCTCTATTCGCGGCTTTCCAGCGGGGAGACGATGTGATCCCGCTCTGGGCCAATCCGGAATTCATTCGCAATTGCCGGGCGCAATTGCGGCCGCGGCGGATCATGCTGATCGGCATTCTGGTGGCGGTGCTGTCTTTCGTGGCCGGCTACTCCACAAAGCAGGCATACGCGGGCGCGCCGGGCTGGGGAGAAACGTTTCTGGGGATCGCCATGTGGGTGCAGATGGTGGTGCTGGTGATTGGAGGCGGGCTGGCCTGCGGACTTTCCATCTCCCGGGAAAGAGATCAGAACACCCTGGACTTCCAGCGGGTGACGCAGCTTACGGCGCTGGAGCTGGCTATCGGCAAGCTGTTCGGCGCGCCGATTCTTTCTTATTTTACCGCTTTGTGTTTGATGCCCGCGGTGCTGACCGGAGCTGTCGCCAACGGGACATCGCTTTCGCTGATAGCAGGCGCCTACCTGCTGCTGCTTCTCGGCGCAATCGCATTTCACGCGCTGGCGCTCGTTTATTCGATGGGGGCGCCGAAAGGCAGCCCAGGGGTAGCCGGGATCGTACTGGTGCTCGCTTTCCTGGCCGGCCTGGCTCCCTCGAGCACGCCTCGACTGTTCTTTGACATGGGGGGGCTGGGACCCGCCGCCGCAGTGGATTTCGCGCTTCACGGGACCTGGCGGATCGGGGGAACAACCGCGGTTCAGCCTGGCGATTTTGTTTCCCAGCCGCCCTGGACCGACGTGTTTTTCGGCGTGCCCGTGCACCACCTGCCGGTTCTGGTGTTGC
>DATFZR010000437.1:0-3791 GCA_035314265.1 Candidatus Acidiferrales bacterium | reverse complement strand
GGGATCGTGCTGTGGTTGCCGCAGGACTTCCCGCACATCGTGCGCCTGGCGGCGATTTTCCTGCACCCGGTGGCGGCGCTGATTACCATCGGGCTGTTCATGCTGCACGTCTACATGGGCGTGGTATTCGAGAAGGGCGCGTTCGGTGCGGTGATCCGCGGGGACGTCTCGCGCGGATTTGCGAAGGAGCACCACGGCCAGTGGTATGACGAAATCGCGGGTGAAGCTTCCGCGAAACGATGACCGGCGGGAGTTGGGACGAACGCATCGCCCGCGCCCAGCAGCTTTCCACGACCTACCCGTTTGCCGGGGAGATTCTCCGCTTCTACCAGCGCGTCGCCGGGGCGCAAGCTCAGGTGTACGCGTGCGCGCACAAGGCCTGCGGCGACGTGCGGGCGCAGCGTCCTGCTGGAGGACTGCGCGAAGAGCTGGACCTGACCCTCCTGCTGCCGGAGGTTCGCGGGTTCCTGGGAATCCTGGAGCGGTACGGGCCCGCGCCGGTCAGCGACGCTGCCCGCGAATTGGCTCGGGAGGGATCCGCAGCGTGGGTGGCGCTGCTGACGGCGTGGTGGGCGGACCCCGGCGCTGAGGCCTCGGAACGGGAGCAGCCGGCGCGGTTCTGTGCGCGCGCGTTTCTGGAGCCCTACGCGCAGTTCCTGGCGGAACATACGGAGCCGCCGGTGATCGAGATTACACCGAGCGTGTGCCCCATGTGCGGCGGGAAACCGCAGTTTGGAGTGCTGCGGCCGGAGGGCGACGGTGCGCGGCGCTCGCTGGTGTGCTCGCTGTGCGCCACGGAATGGAATTACGGGCGAATCCTGTGCCCGGCGTGCGGGCAGGACAGCGAGACGCGGCTGGCGGTGTACGTCGCGGAAGAAGTAAAGCAAGTGCGTGTGGAGGCGTGTGAGGAATGCCGCACGTACATCAAGACCGTGGACCTTTCGAAGGACGGGCACGCCGTGGCGGTGGTGGATGAAATCGCGGCCGTGCCGCTGGATCTTTGGGCGCGGGAGAACGGTTATACGAAGCTAAAGACGAATTTGATGGGGATGTAAGAGGGCGGGCCGCAGGAATCCGGGGTGCGATTATCCTTGCGTGCTTGCGTGCAGACTGAAGTCCGCACCACTAGAAAAGCAGGACAGCGATTCTGTACCCGGTGAAGCTGCCCTCGTCACCTGGGGAGCAGGCGCCGACGGCAGCGGACTCGTAGCTACCCTTGCGAAGTTCGGCGACGAGTTCTTCGGGCAGCGTGGCGAGATCCCCGGTGGTGTAGCGGAACAGGAATTTTACGTGGCCGCCGGGCATGACTCCGCGATCGAGGGCGCAGGTTTTGCGCACGTCGGCTGAAGGCTTGACCAGATGCAGGCCGCGCGCCTCGAGCAACTGGCCGACGTGGCGCTCCTGGTCGTCCAGGGTCAGCACGGGCGTGAGGCGGGCGAAATCCACGACGGCGAAGAGCTGCCCATTGGACGGCACGACGGCAATCCCGACGGCATCAATCTGGTTATTGAGCAGGTTTTCGCGGTGCGGCGGCGACTTCATCCACAGGTCGTGAAGCTCCAGGGCGTTAGAGGCCTCGCCAACGTTTTCTTCGATGAGCCGGAAGCGCGCACCGGCGCGGCCGGCGCGTTCGGAAAGGCCGGGCTCGCCGGGGAATTGATGGGAGATGGCGCCCTTGCGGGCCATCAGGACGGCGTGGTCGTGCGCCGCGCGGGCGAGGGAAGCGTCCCAACGGAGGGCGGAAAGATGGCGAGCCACACGCTCCCGGTTCGCCGCGTCGAACAGAATGCGTTCGTCGCCCGCGGGATCGGCCGGACGGTTCTGGGCAGCGAGGGCGGCGCACAGAACGGCCAGCCCGGCCAGAAGGAAGGCCGGGGATCGGGCGATGGCGTTGGTCTTCATGTGATCCGTGCGATTCATTTTGTTTCAACCCGTGATGAGGGCTTTTGTCTCGCAAGCGATTCCCCGCCAACTAATATATTCTAGTGAGTGGACTCGGGAAAGCTTGGCCCGAAAGCACGCGGTGAATCCGCCCGGTCCCTGGAGAAAGCCGCCCAAGATGCATCGATGCCGGGCCTGCAGGCGAATGCCACCCACGAAAACGAACTGCCTGGGATTTCTGCCCGGGCGACCCTGCCTGCGCGGGCTGGCCCGCGCGGGTGGTTCTGAATGATTGGGCATTGGATTCGCCGCTGGGGACCCAGCATCCTGGGCGCGGCATGCCTCTGGTTTCTCTCCACCCAGATCTTCTCGGATGTGAATACCGGCAAGGTAGTTGTCCCGCTCCTGAAATGGCTATACCCCTCGATATCGCCGCAGATGTTGAGGTATGGCCATAAAGGGATTCGTAAGCTGGCGCACATAACGGTCTACTTCATCTTCAGCGCGATCGTATTCCGCAGCGTGCGCGACGGCCGCAAGGGATGGGAGCGGTCCTGGGCGCTATGGGCGATGGCGGCCTGCGCCGGCTACGCAGTGCTGGACGAGACGCACCAGCTTTTCGAGCCCATGCGGCATGGATCTGTCCGCGATGTGCTTCTGGACAGTTTCGGAGCGGGTATAGCGCAGGTGATGATTTGGAGGCGGCGGCGCAACCTCGACCGGGAACCTGGGCTGGGAACGACCGGGACAGATCCTCAACCTCGGTAGGGCGGGCGGCCGTGGACGTAGACCCACGGTCAGGAAAGCGCTGACCGTGGCTACCAAAACAGCCTTGGGGCGGGCGGCCGTGGACATGAACCCACGGTCAGGAAAGCGCTGACCGTGGCTACCAAAACGGCCTTGGGGCCTTCGTCTAGTGGACTTGATCGGCTCGTGGGGCCTGACCGGCGCCGGCGCGCGCAGCGGCCATTCGCGCCTTGGGAACACGAGGCGCGGGATTGGTCTTGGCCTTGCGGCGGGACTCACGCGCGGGAACGCCGGCCTCGCGCATCTTGTAGAGCAGAGCGGCATAGCTGATGCTCAGGGCGCGGGCCGTGGACAGGCGATTCCAGCGGTGGGCTTCCAGCGTCTTTAGAATGATCTTGCGCTCGATTTGCTTCACGGCCAGGCGGGTGACTTCCTTGAGCTTGATCACGCCGTCTACGGGCACTTCGGCATTGAAGTCTGCTTCCTCGGGCTCGTTCTCGAGAGACTTGGCGATCACTTCTTCCCTGCCCACCACAACGTAGCGCTTGATCACGTTTTCGAGCTCGCGGATATTGCCCGGCCAGTTGTGCTTCTGCAGACTCTTCATGGTGTGCTTGCCGAGCGGCGGCGCGGAACGTCCGAACTTTGCGGAATACCTGCACATGAAGTAGTCCACGAGCATGGGGATGTCGCACAGGCGCTGCTGCAGGCTGGGCAGCTCGATGGTGATGACGTTGATTCGATAGAAGAGATCCTGCCGGAAGGTACCGGTCTTGATTTCCTTTTCGAGCTGCTTGTTCGTGGCGCAGACCACGCGCACGTCAACCTGCCTGTCTTCGGAAGCGCCGATGCGGCTGAACTGGCCGTCCTGGAGCAACTGCAGGAGCTTCGCTTGCAGCGCCGGGTCGAGGTCTGCAATCTCGTCGAGGAACAGGGTGCCGCGATGCGCCAGCTCCACACGGCCAGGCTTGGATGTGTACGCGCCGGTGAAAGCTCCCTTCTGGTAGCCGAACATCTCGCTCTCGAGCAGCGTGCCCGGAATCGCCGGGCAATTGACCTTAACGAATGCTCCGGAGCCCCACGGGGAGCGGAGATGGATGTAGCGGGCCAGGATTTCCTTTCCGGTGCCGCTCTCTCCCTGGAGGAGAACCGGGATATTGGCC
>DATFZR010000436.1:0-4979 GCA_035314265.1 Candidatus Acidiferrales bacterium | reverse complement strand
ACCGTAGTCCAGGATCGTTCGTGTCCACATAGACGCGCAGAAGCGAGCCGGGGATGTTGAAGGCGCCCGCGGAGGCGCCGCGGCCTTCTTCGCCGCCAGCGCCCGGAGCGGCGAGCGCGTTGCGCACGGGAAGGTTGAACTCCTCACCCATCACCACGGAGGAAGCGCGCGCGAGAGTGATCAGGGTGCCGCCGTTGTCCACAAATTCGCGCAGCGCGCGCACGCCCTCTTTGCCGATGCCGCCCGTGTATTCAGGCGGCATCTCCTCGTAGTAGCCCTCGCGCGAGTAGCGGCCCTCGACGATCGCTTCGCGCGAAGAGTCCGGCAGGATGATCACGTCCCACGAATCGTTCAGCTTGCCGGCCTTCACATCCTTGTTCTCGATGTTCTTCACGTTGCAGCCGTACTTCTCGAGCAAAAAGCGCGTCCAGCCTTCATCAATCGCGGGCACGTAGGATTTGTAGATGGCCACGCGCACAGGTTTCAGCGGCACGGCGCCGGCGGGCAGCCCGGCGCGGCCTTCGAGGTGCAGGTGCAGCTTTTCCGCATTGGCGGCGAGTTGCGCGTGCGCCGCAAAGATTACGCTGGGCGCTTCATTTGCCTTGGCCGCCAGGTACACCTGCGCGCCGGCCGCTTGCATCGCGTTCACGAGCGCGAAGACGTTGTTCTGGTGGTCTGCTACGGCGTAATACTTCGCGCTGCCCGCGGCGAGGCCCCCATCGGGCCACGGAACGGTGGTGAGCACAGTTGCAGCCTTCTGCTCCGCGGCGGTCACTCGTACGCGTTCCGCGTTCACGCCCATCAGCAACGGCAGCGACCATGCCGCCACGTCGTACGGCTCCAGAATGCCGCTATTGGCCGCGGGCCTCACCTCGGGGTAGCGCTGCACGCCCATCATTTCGTCCACGAAGCGGCCGTAGGGTTGCGCCACCGGGATGAGAAACGACTTCCTGTCCGCGGAGAGCCGCACTTCCACGCCGTGCTCCAGCAGCAGCGCGGCCAGGCGCGCCGCGGTCACCGGGTCGCGCTGGCCGTCGAGCGGAATGCGCCAGCATGCCGCCGCGTCGGCGGATTCCACGGCATGCGTGGCCATGCCGGCCACGCCCCGCAGCATTTCTTGCCTGAATTTGCTCACCGTTTCCAGTGCTGCGTCGGAGACGATCAGCTCGTAGTCCATGATGTCGCGCAGCCGCCAGATGCCGCCGGGCCATGGATTCGGGAAATTGATTTGCTGCTCGTAGGTGATCAGCCCCTTGGTGCCGCCTTCGAGCTCCGTGTGGGAGACTTCAATCGGCGTGGCGATGTGTGCGGAGGCCACTTCTGTGAGCACGCCGAACATATTCTTCCACCAGCCCGTGTTGCGCGTGCCGCCGGGCCAGTAGGCGTCGAAGGAATAGCCGAAGATCACGCCCGACTTCCCCGCCTCTTCCAGCCGCCAGCCCATGTCTGCGCCCATCAGGTTGTTGCCGCGATGCACCAGCGGATTTACCAGCTTGGCCACGGGATCGGCGTTCGGCGGGATGTAAATGCGCGGGCCTTCGGCGCCCATCTGGTGCTCGTCCAGCCAGAACTGCGGGAACCATTCGTGGTAGACCATGTGGTTCACGTTTTTCGTTTCAACCTGCGTCAGCATGAACCAGTCGCGATTGTTGTCGTGGCCAACGTAGTGGTGATAGAGGTAGGGCATCGAGCCGCCCTCATACTTCGTGCCCACATATTTGCGGTACCACTCGGTCACCATAATCTGGCCGTCAGGATTGAGCGACGGCACGAGCAGCACGATCGAATCGTTCAGGCGGCGCAGCGTTTCGGCATCCTGCGCCGTGGCCAGCTTGTAGGCCCATTCCATGGCCATCTGGCTCGAGCCGATTTCCGTCGAGTGGATGTTGCAGGTGATCAGCAGAATCGTCTTGCCCTCGCGGGCCAGCGCATCGAGTTGCTGCGGCGTCTGGCCGCGCGGGTCGGCGAGCTTGTGCGCGATTTCCTGATAGTGAGCTTTGTTGCGCAGATTCTCCGGCGTGGAGATGACGGCCATGATCATTTCTTCGCCGAGCGTGGTTTTGCCGAGCACCTCGATCTGCACGCGATCGGAGGCGGCAGAGAGCGCCTTGAAATAGGCAGCGATCTGCCGGTAGTCGGCGAGCGTGCGGTCTGCACCGACCGTGAATTTCAGGAATTCGGAGGGCGTGGGCGGGTGAGCGGCCGGGGACTTCTGTGCGAGCGCTGGAAAAGCGGCAAGAAGAATCAGAACTACCGGAAAAATACGGCGCGGCATTTTCTTGAACACCCGCATGAAGAACCTCCCTGGGGATAAGAAAGCAGGACAGTATGCCTTCTGAGGCAGAAAAAAAGAAGAGAGGGAGGCCAGCCGCTTCGCCAAAGACAGGAACGCATCAGCGAGTCGTCTTTGCCCGCAGCAGCTCCCCAATGTCGTCAATCTTGTCGTCCAGCGAGTTCAACTTGCGGGCCAGGCCCTGGATTTCGGATTCCGCGCGGCGGTTCACGTTGAAATCGAGTTCGGAGCGCAGCCGGTCTTTCGTGTCCTGGCGATTCTGGCTCATCATGATCACCGGCGCCTGAATCGCGGCAAGCATGGAGAGAAACAGGTTGAGCAGGATGAAGGGATAGGGGTCCCAGGCGCTCGAACGCAACACGATGTTCACCAGGGTGTAGACGGTGATGGCGAGCCCGAATGCGATGATGAAAGTCCAGGATCCGCCAAAACCAGCAACCGCATCGGCCACTCGTTCTCCTCGCGTTGCTTCCGTTTCGATCAGTTCGTTGGGATTTCGAGCCGCGCGGATTCGCACCAGTTCTTGCGAGGCATGGAACTGCCGGCCCAGGGTCGTGAGCAGGTCCATTCCCGCGTGGGGCTTCCGCTGGATCAGGGTGCCAATGTCGTCGCGCGACACTTCCACGCAAGTGGTTTGCTCCACAGCGATGGCGCTGGTCTGGTGTGGCGTCTGCTGGACCATTGAGGCGAAGCCGAAGAATTCGCCGGGCACGGGCTGATCCACGATCACTTCCTGGTCGTCCTTGTCCACCGTGGTTACTTGAGCTTTGCCGGAGATCACCACGTACGCGGCCCCGCTTGCTTCTCCAATCTTGTAGATACGTTCACGCGGAGCGAAGGTCTTGATCTCCACCTGGGCCGCCAATACGGCGGTCTCGTCGTCGTCGAGCAGGGAGAAGAGTGGAACGCTCTTCAACATCGCGGGATCGCAGGGCATGGAGGGTCTCCTTTTGCGCAGGGTGCGGACCGTGCAGGATATCCGGGAAGCGCCGGTAAGGCGAGAGGGGTCCCGGTACGCCGGCTAGATGGACTTGAGCAGGCCCTGGAACCGCGGGTTGTTCCGCAGCGCGTCCAGGTCGGAATCGTGTTCGGCCCAGCCCTTGAAGAATTCGTTGCGGACCAGGCACTTTGCCAGGCAGTCGATGGATTGCTCCACCTCGCCCAGAATCGCGAGCGAGCACGCCACGTTGTAGAGGATGGAAGGATCTTCGGGGTCGGTGGCCAGGGCCATTTGCGACCACTCCAGGCCCCGTTCGCGCTGTCCCAGGTCGGCCAGCGCGCTCGCGCCCATGTAGAGAGCGCGCGCGTCGTCGGGATTGAACTCCAGATGCTTCTCGATGATTCTAAGGGCCTGCTGCCTGGCGGCCACCGCATCCACCTTGCGTCCCAGCGCCGTGTACGTCTGGCCCAGCAGAATCAGGCACTGGAAATCCTGCGGGTTCACCCGCGACGCCTGCTCGAACCATTTGGCGGCTTCCTCCAGCCTGCCTTGCGAGAAGCACGCCCGCGCGTAGAAGTAATACGGCTCGAATAGCTTGGGATTCAACCGGATGGCGGTCTGGAATTCCTTCTCCGCTTCTTCATACCGCTTGTTCAGCAGAATGGCCAAGCCGCGCGAGGCGTGGGCCTCGGCCAGGTCCGGGTCAAGGTCCATGGCCCGGCGGCTTGCCGTGTCCGCTTCCTTCAAATTCGCTTCCGAAGGCTCAAAGTACATGTAGAGAAATGAACAGGAATCGGCCACCCCCGCAAAGGCGCGCGCATAGCTGGGGTCAATCACAATCGCCCGAGCGAACATCTGGCGGGCAAACTCGTAACCCTTGCTGCGAAATTGATAGAAAAACTGGCGGCCCCGCAGGTAGTAATCATACGCCTGCACATCCGTAGTGGGCGCCTTCTCCATGGCCCGCTTTTCCTGCTCGGTGAGCATGAGCTTCAAGGCCTTGGCGATGCTCTGGGCGATTTCGTCCTGGATGGCGAACACGTCTTCCATCTGGCGGTCGTAGCGTTCGGCCCACACAGAGCGGGCCGTGGCCGTTTCCACCAGGCGCGCGGTGATGCGCAGACGGTTGCCGGCGCGCCGCAGCCCGCCTTCCAGAACGTACGCGGCGCCCAGCTCGCGGCCCACGTCGGGGGCGCTGGTGGGCTTGTCCCGGTAGCTGGCCACCGCGGAGCGCGTGAGCACCCACAGCTCCTTGATCCGCGAGAGCTCCGTGATGATGTCTTCCGTAATTCCGTCGCGGAAGTACTCATCCTCTTTCTCGCCGCCGGGGTTTTCGAAGTACAGCACGGCCAGCGATTTCTCCGCGCCCTTCTCCGCCGGCGCGCGGCCGGACTCGGAATCATGCTTCAGGCGCTTCAGGTCTTCCCGAAGCTTTGCGGCGGATTGGTAGCGCGCCTTGCGCTGCTTTTGCATCGCCGTTTCCACGATTTGAACGAACTCGGGCGCGAGCTTCGAGTTCATCCGCAGAAGCGAAGCGGGCTCGCGGTTCAGGATGCCTTCAAACACGATCGCGGAGGTCGTGCCGGCAAACGGCTGCCTTCCCGTGGCCATCTCGTAGAGCACGGTGCCGAGAGAAAACAGGTCCGTGCGCGCGTCGAGCTCCTCGCCGCGGGCCTGTTCGGGCGACATGTAGACGACGGTGCCGATGGCCGTGCCCGGGCTGGTCAGATTGTCGGGCGTGCGCCC
>DATFZR010000435.1:0-12242 GCA_035314265.1 Candidatus Acidiferrales bacterium | reverse complement strand
CCCTCGAGTGGGGAATAACCCGCCGAAAGGCGGGCTAATACCGCATGACATTCCTTGGACTTCGGTTCGAGGACTCAAAGCCGTAAGGCGCTTGAGGAGGAGCCCGCGGCCGATTAGCTAGTTGGCGAGGTAACGGCTCACCAAGGCTTTGATCGTTAGCCGGTCTGAGAGGATGGCCGGCCACACTGGAACTGAGACACGGTCCAGACTCCTACGGGAGGCAGCAGTGGGGAATCTTGCGCAATGGGCGAAAGCCTGACGCAGCGACGCCGCGTGGGGGACGAAGCTTCTCGGAGTGTAAACCCCTTTCGACCCGGACGAAGTCCCGCAAGGGATCGACGGTACGGGATGAAGAAGCCCCGGCTAACTACGTGCCAGCAGCCGCGGTAAGACGTAGGGGGCCAGCGTTGCTCGGAATTACTGGGCGTAAAGAGTCTGTAGGCGGTGCGGCAAGTCGGGAGTGAAATCTCAGGGCTCAACTCTGAGGCTGCTTCCGAAACTGCCGTGCTCGAGTGTGGGAGAGGTGAGTGGAATTGCAGGTGTAGCGGTGAAATGCGTAGATATCTGCAGGAACACCAGAGGCGAAGGCGGCTCACTGGACCACAACTGACGCTGAGAGACGAAAGCTAGGGGAGCAAACAGGATTAGATACCCTGGTAGTCCTAGCCCTAAACCATCAGGACTTGGCGTGGGTCCCGTTCGGGGCCCGTGTCGGAGCTAACGCGTGAAGTCCTGCGCCTGGGGAGTACGGTCGCAAGGCTGAAACTCAAAGGAATTGACGGGGGCCCGCACAAGCGGTGGAACATGTGGTTCAATTCGACGCAACGCGAAGAACCTTACCTGGGCTCGAAGCGTGCATGACCAGCTTGAGAAATCAGGCCTTCCCGCAAGGGACATGTACGGAGGTGCTGCATGGCTGTCGTCAGCTCGTGCCGTGAGGTGTTGGGTTAAGTCCCGCAACGAGCGCAACCCTTATCCTTAGTTGCCACCCGCAAGGGGGAACTCTAAGGGGACTGCTCCGGATAACGGAGAGGAAGGTGGGGATGACGTCAAGTCAGCATGGCCTTTATGTCCAGGGCTACACACGTGTTACAATGCACGCCACAAAGCGCAGCGAACCCGCGAGGGGGAGCTAATCGCAGAAAAGCGTGCTCAGTTCGGATTGCAGTCTGCAACTCGACTGCATGAAGCCGGAATCGCTAGTAATGGCGCATCAGCACGGCGCCGTGAATACGTTCCCGGGCCTTGTACACACCGCCCGTCACATCACGAAAGTGGGTTGTACTAGAAGTCGCCTAGCCAACCGCAAGGGGGCAAGCGCCAAAGGTATGACCCATGATTGGGGTGAAGTCGTAACAAGGTAGCCGTAGGAGAACCTGCGGCTGGATCACCTCCTTTCTAAAAACAGCGGCGGAAGGGGCTGCACTTGCTGCAGCTACCAACCGTCCACCCGGTCTCTCACGATCGGGGTTTGGCTGGTTTAAGGCCTTACGGGTTCTGGCCCGTCTCACTCGATCCAAAGTCAAAGAACACTTCGAGGCAAGCTCAAACGCCCCGGCGAGCCGCACGCTCCCGGGGCGTTTTGTTTTCTTACGGGCCTGCCTGCGACCTGAGATCCGCCGCCACACCCCGCCTTTATCACCCCGCCAAGGCACGTACCAAGATGGGAAATGTCCCCGGCCTTGCCCCCCAAAGTTCCGCATGTAGTGGAAGCGCAATACGATAGCGGTGGTCTCAAAGTGATATACGCGCTTTACTTCCACCTCCCTTCTCGCTACTCTCGCCTGTCCGGCATTTGGAGACCGAGACAGTTTCGGCGAATTTCCCGAAACAAGCTCCGTTCCATGGTGTTTCTACTTACGTCTCAGTTTGACACTCTTCCCTTTGCGGGCGTCCGCATCCTCCCTGATACTTCTCCTACAAGAGTTCCACCGGGCCACGCGTCCAGGCGCCACGATCCCTGGCGCCGTCCGGCCCTCTTTCCGTTTGTCCAGGATGTGCGCGACCAAAGGGGTGAAGGTTGACGGCAAACCAGGAACCCGGCTCCTTGTGGACCAAGAACCCGGCGCTGGCGTGGCGCGAGATCGACGGGAAAACCATCATCGTTTCTCCCGTGGATAGCGTGCTGCACGAACTGAACGACACGGGCAGTTTTATCTGGAAGCATCTGGACGGAGCGCACTCGACCGAGGGGATCGCGGCGAAACTGGCTCTGGAGTACGAGGTGGATCCGGAGGTTGCGCGTGCGGACACCCAGGCGCTGGTGGGAACGCTCGCCGCGCAAAAGCTGCTGCTGCGGGCCGGCGGCCAGCCGGAAGGAACGGAACGGCAATGAGCGCGACGCCAGTCGCGGGCGTGCAAATCCCGGCGACGCCGCTGATGGACGGATTGATTGCGCGCACGGTGGCGCGCCGCCGGCCGCTCAGCGTGCACTTCGACCTGACGTACCGCTGCAACGAGCGTTGCGTGCACTGCTACCTCGACCACGAAGACCACGGCGAGTTGAACACGGAAGAAGTGGAACGTGTGCTCGGCGAGTTGGCCGCGGCCGGAACGCTTTTTCTCACCTTCAGCGGCGGAGAGATCTTCCTGCGCCCGGATCTGGAACGCATCCTGGCGACCGCGCGGCGGCTGCATTTTGACATCAGCCTGAAAACGAACGCGCTGCTTCTTACGCCGGAGCGCGCGACGCGGCTCAGCCAGCTGGGCGTGCGGCGTGTGCAGATCAGCATCTACAGCGACGACCCGGCGGTGCACGACGCAATCACCAAGGTGCCTGGGTCGCTGCGGAGGTCTCTCGCCGCCATTCCGCTGCTGAAGGCAGCGGGAATTCAAGTGAAGCTGGCGTGCCCGCTGATGAAGCAGAATCTGAGCGCGTACCGCGGGGTGATGGCGCTCGCCGAGGAAAATGGCGCGACCTACATCCTGGATCTGACCATAACGCCGATGATTGACGGCTCGACGGGGACGCTCGAACACCGCGTGGAGACGAGCGCGCTGTTGCCCGTGCTTCAGGATCCGGCGCTCCACGCGTGCGGCCGAAAACCGCCCGAGGCGGACGCCAAGGCGAGTCCGGGGCGTGGCGCGGTAGGGAGCGCAGTCTCCAGCGGCATGGAGAGCGACGCCTACGAAGACCTGACCTGCAGCGCCGGACACAACAGCTGTTACATCTCGCCGTATGGCGAGGTGTTTGCGTGCGTTCAACTGCCCATGGCGGGCGGGAACATCCGGCAGGACAGTTTTGAGAGCATCTGGCGCGGCGATGAAGCACTCGCCCGCGTGCGCGCGGTGCGGGAGAGCCAACTGCCCTATTGTTCGAAGTGCGAGATCAGAGGGTTCTGCGAACGGTGTCCTGGACTGGCCTGGATGGAAGGCGGAGACCTGCTGGGAGCTTACGAGCGGGCCTGCGACCTGGCCGAACACCGAGCGCGGATTGCGGGAGTGAATGCGGAAAGCGCATGGCACGCACAACGCAGAATCGCGGTTACTGTAGCTGAGGATTCCGTCAATCCGGCGAATGTGTTTGTCGGCTGACGCGGGGAAAGGATGAGATGACCGGGAACCAAATGAACCATCTGGAGTCGTCTCTGCGGGACGCGGAACGAAATCCGCGGGAAGCGCCCAGCCTCCGCTGCGCTGGCAGATCGGCGCAAGCGCTTGCGGTCCGGCGCGGCCCGAGCATCACCAGGCGCAAGCTGTACATTGCGGGCGTTCTATTGGCCGCGCTGGCCGTGGCGGCGAATTCCGCCGGCGCGGAGGAAATGCTGGTGTTGCAGAGAACCACTGCAGGTACGCAGGCCCGGGCGGCGGATTCCTATATGGACCAAAGTGCGACGGGCACAAACCACGGGACCGACACCACCTTCCAGGTGAGGTCGTCGAATGCGGCAAACCAGCGCGCGATTGTAGAGTTCGACCTTTCCTCGATCCCCAGCGCCGGGATCAAGGCGGCGACGCTAAAGCTGTTCATGTCCACGGCGCCAGCCGCCAGCCGGACTTACGGCGCTTACCGGGTGACCAGCCGGTGGATAGAAACCGCGGTGACGTGGGCGAGCCGGCTCACCGGATTCGCCTGGGGAGCCGCCGGCGGCGACGTGAATGGGACAGTCACCACGACAACCACGACAGGCACAACCAGCAACACTGCGCTGAGCTGGACGATCACTGCCGACGTGCAGCAGTGGTTCGGGGTTGCGTCTCCCGTGGCGAATTACGGGACGGTAATCCGGGATCAAACGGAGAATTCCGCGGCGGCGCAGACAGCGATTTTCGCTTCCATGGACAACGCGACGCAGGCCAACCGTCCGAGCCTGACCGTGCTGTTTGTGCAGAACGTGCAGGGCCTATCGTCAACCGCTGGGAATGGGACGGTCGCCCTGAACTGGACCTACCCGGCAGCCATCGGAACGATTGTCTCGGCGACGAATGGAGTGCTCATCGTGCGGGAGGCCGGCGGCGTGATTGCGAGCACGGTGGTGCCCACGGACGGGACCGCGTACACCCGCAATGCGGGCTGCACGAACAATATCGGAGGCGCCACCATCGTTTTCAGCAGCAATACGCTGCCGACGACTTTCAACGATAGCGCCACGGGCGACAACGCGGCTTGTCCTCCGGTGAACGGCACGCTGTACGCCTACAAGGTGTTCGCGAAGGATGCGGCGAACAACTATTCGCACTCCGGCACGAGTTCGCAGTTCGTAGCCCTGGTGGCCGCGATGCCAAATACGACGGCGAGCACGCAGCTCTCGGTGAAGTGGCTCCAGTCGACCGCGTCGGCCACGCTGGCCGCACCGGGGATCCTGCCCGGCACGGTAGTGGCCATAACCACGGATTCGAACATCATCTTTGGCGGCAATCCCTCGACCGGCGGATTCGTATTTAATCCAATTGCGACGGACGGCGGGATCGCGGGCCGGTCGCCCGTTCTGGCCGGCACAGACGCTTCGATCGCGAGCAATGTGATCTATGCGGGCGATGGCAACGGCTTTGTGTATGCGGTGAACGCGACGACCGGAAGCTTCCTCTGGTCCACGAATCCCACGGCGTCTGTGGCCAACACGTTCACGGCCGGGCCGAGCGTTTTGGTTAAGAAGTTCGCGACTGCCTCGTACACCGGCACACACGATCTGGTGGTGCTGGGCACGCGCAACGCGGGCACAACGACGGGAAACAGCATATTAGGACTGGACGGCAACACTGGGGCCGTGAATTGGACGCTTACGGGCAACGCGGGCGGTAATCCCGCCATGGACATTGTGGCCGCCACCCCGTTTGTGGATTACGTGAACAACGCAGTATGGGTCACCAGCAACAGCGCGGGCGGAACGGCCCAGCCGAGTCTGTGGAAGGTGAACCCCAACACCGGGGCGCGCCTGGCCACGGCGAGCCTGGGGAACATCAGCAACGCGCCCTACGTGACCGTGGCCGGCGAAACGCTGTTTGTCGGCACCGATGCCGGGACGCTTTACGCCATCAACACGGCCACGGCGGCCACGCGCGCCTCCTTCGCTGCGGGCGACACACAGGTAACTGGTTCGGTGGAGGTGGTGAACTTCTCTTCCCCTTATACCGTGATTTTTTCCGGGGCCACGACGGTCAAGCAGGTGATTTTCAACTCCACCACCAATACCTTTACGACCACGGGCGCAGGCACCTGGAGCGTAACCATGCCGGGCGGATGCGTCCCATCGGAACCTGCAGCCATCGCAGCCAAAGTGTATGTGGGCTGCAGCGACGGCGCCGTCTACCAGATCGACGTTGTCAGCGGTGTGATCGACAACAGCAAGTCGCTCCGCCCTGGAAGCACGCTTGGAGACACTACCGTGGACGTTACCCTGGGCATTCTGATGGTGGGCAGCACGAACACGCGCATCTATGCGCTGTCTTTTCCGTTTTGAGGAGAGCGTCCATGGCCGCATCTGTTCCGCATGCCTCGGGACCGCCGCACAGGGAGCGCTTCCGGCGCCTTCCGGCGATCGTGCTCGGCCTTTATGCCCTGGCGGCTCTGGCGGGTTGTGGGGGAATGGACTCCTCGCAGGTGCAGCCGGTCCCGCACCTGGAGGCTGAAGTGGTCTTGTGTAATTCGTCCATGGCCAATTGCACGTCGCAGGAATCCTTTTCCGTGCAAGTTGTCCGCGATCTGAACGTGATGGTGAATTGGCAGAACCTGCCGGCGGGCACGCACACGCAGAGAGTCAGCTTCGTGCTCCCGAGCGGGGATTTCTACAAGGCCTACGAGAAGAGCTTTGCGGTAGAAGATGGCTCGAACGGGGCACTGACCACGGTGCAGGCGCTACCGGTGGCGGGCACCTGGATTACCCAGCGGCGGCTGACCGGCGCCTGGACCGTGAGTCTGGAGCTCGACGGGCAGGCTTTGAGCACGCAGACTTTCCAATTGACGCCTTGATGCGTTGCCTGCTCGGGATTAAGATTTCAGTGCGCAGCCCGCCGGGAACCTAGGGCGGAAAGCAAGAGATGAGGACAAGATGATCGACGAAGGAAAAACCAATCCGGAGTCGCCGCAAGAGAGCGGGCCAAGAAAACCCTATACGAAGCCCAGTCTCGCCTCGGAGCCCATCTTCGAAACGCTGGCGCTCGCCTGCGGAAAAATCCCCGGACAGGGCGGCTCCTGCAACCTGAGCCCCAGAAGCTCCTAAGAAGCCGTCGCATCCAAGGTTCCGCGTTTTCTCTACTACAAGTTGGGATAAGTCCAAGAGCACAGATCTACGGCCCAGGTAACGCTTGCGTGCGCGTTCCCCATCCGGGTGGGCAGAGCGTGTGCTATCGTAGGGAAACCCGCGGGCCATCCAGGCGCCGCGGATACTCCGAACCATGGCGCTTAGCCCGTCCATCCTGACCGGAAGGGAGCCCTCCGGGGCCCGTAGCAACGCCAGCCAGCGGATCATAGCCGCCGGAATCGTGCTGGTGTTCCTCTACTTTGCGGCCAGCGTGGTGATGACCATCATCATGGCCGTCCTCTTCGCCTACTTCCTCGATCCGGTGGTGGAGTGGTTCGAGGCGCGAGGGCTGCCGCGAGCGCTCGGCTCCCTGCTGATGGTCCTGCTGATGTGCATGATCCTGGGAGGAATCCTGTCGGTGGTGTGGTTCCGGGCGGAAGACTTCGCGGGGAACTGGCCGAAGTACGGTGCGAAGCTCAAGGCGGCGCGGAAGGCCGTCGAGACGCGCATGCAATCCATCGAGCAGCGCGTCTCTGAAATCACGCCGACGGATGACGCTCACCGCGGGACGCTGCGCGTGGAGCAGTCCGAATCCACGCGATCCTACCTGATCGAAAAGCTGGGCTCGGTGGGCAACATCATCGTTGCGGCCACCTTTGTGCCCTTCCTCGTCTTCTTCATGCTGGCCGCCAAACGCGACGTGTGGCATGCCACGCTGCAACTGTTTCCACCCGGTGAGCGCACCAAGGTGAAGATGGCGCTCGAACAGGTGGGCAGCGTGCTGCGCGGCTACGTGATGGGCAACATGGTGGTGATGGTGATTCTGGGCGTGGCTTGCTCCATTCTGTTCTGGGCGCTGGGCCTCGATTATCCCGTGCTGGCCGGCTCGCTTTCGGGAGTTTTGAATCTGGTGCCCTACTTCGGCGTGATTCTCGCTGCGATTCCGGCGATTGTGCTGGGGCTAACGAAGTGGGATTCCGCGGGGAACTACATTCTTGTTGTCGCCATGATGTTCGCCTTCCACTTTATCGCCTTGAACGTGCTGTTCCCCGCGCTCGTGGGGCGCAAGGTGCAATTGAGCGCTCTAGCGGTGACGCTGGCGCTGCTGTTCTGGGGCTGGCTGTGGGGAGCGATGGGATTCCTGCTGGGCATTCCCGTGACGGCGAGCATCAAGGTCATGTGCGACCACATCGAAGGATGGGAGCCGGTAGGCCGCTGGCTGGGCGGGTGATTCCGCGGTTCGCGCCCGCCATTAGTCTTCGGCGGGATAGGCAACCGTCAGTTCCGATCTCTTCGCAACCGCATCTGCGCGAGAAAATACTGCAATCTGATGTGCATTTCTCCGTTACCATCCGGCTCCCCCAGAACCTTACCGGGCATCCCAGCGTGCGCTCTACGACGCTTGCTTTAATCTGCGCACAATCGAATGGAGATCCTCTGCCTCCTGAAAAAGGCGGATGGCGGCAACGCCCGCGGCCCCCGCGGCAGCGCACTCACCGGCATTTTCCAGCGTGATGCCGCCAATCGCCAGCACCGGAATGCGTGCGCCACGGCACACCGCAGCCAGCGCTTCAATGCCCTGTGGCGGACCGTAGCGGGCCTTGGACGGCGTGGAAAAAACGGGGCCGAAGAAAACATAATCCGCGGCGTCGCGCTCGGCCGCGAGCACTTCTTCAAGGCAGTGGCAGGAACGCCCGATCAGAAAGCCGCCCGCCGGCGCGCGGCCCGCTGCACGAAACGCCGCGACGTCTGCCACGGGCACGGACTCGCTGCCCAGGTGAACGCCTGCGGCGCCCGCGGCCAGCGCAACGTCCAGGCGATCGTTGACCAGAATCTTCGTGTTTGGATTGCGTGCCACCGCTGATTCCGCGAGTTGCAGCAGGGCGCGTGCGGGAAGATCTTTCTCGCGCAGTTGGACGGCGTCAACGCCGGCGTCCGCGGCGCGCGCGATGGCCTGCAGGATGCGCGCCGTCGCCGCAGCCTCGTCAGCGCCGAAAGCGCGCCCGTCCGTGACGTAGCAGGCGAGGCAACCGGCCGGCCGCCCCGCCGCAGGCGCGCTAGGCCACCACATTCCGGCCGCGCCCGCCGATGAAGATGCTTCCGGCAAGGAACACGTCGAGAAGGCCGATCCCGGTAACGGCTCCGCGCAGAAAAGGGCTGAGCGCGATGTGAACCATGAAGGGAAACCGCTGGAGAAAGAAATTGCGGTCCCAGAAGGGCGACCAGGGAAGGAAGACGAGCAGGACACCCGCTTCCAGACAAATCAGCCCCACGAGGATGCGCACGGCGCGGCTCATTGGAAATCCTCGCGCCGGAATCAGCGCCCGCCCGCTTTGCGGGACAACTCTGTGATCCGGCCGGCGACGTCGCGGTAATCAATGTTCATCGCGTAGACCTGTTTGAAGCTGTCGAGCGCTGCCGCGGCATCTCCTCCGCTTTCCTGGGCCACCCCCAGGTCATAGAGGAGCGCGAGAATGGACTCGTGGTCCAGGTTGGGCATGGCCAGCGCTTTTTTGTACCACATGGCCGCGATCTTGCCCTCGCTGCGGCCCATGAAGCAGAGGCCCAGCAGCGTGTAGCACTGCATCGAATAGCGGAACGGTTTGCCGTTCTGCACCATCTTGGCCACTTTCTGGAATTCGCTGATGGCCTCTTCGACCAGGTCCATTTCGCGGTAGGCGATGCCCAGGTTGTAGTGCGTCTCGACGTCTTCATCCTCTTCCAGCTCGCCGAGCTCGGCGCGGAATTCGTCGAATACTTCTTTCAGCTCGTTGTGGCTCTTTCCCTTGCTGGCCATCACGTCTTCTTCGGAGACGGGCTGCTGGAGCTCCGCGGGCGCCGTGCCGCGGAACTCGGCGGGATTGATGGGCTCGAGACCGAAATCCATCTCCTCGAGGTCTTGCGTCAGTCCGGCCAGACCTCCGCTCCTTGGCGGAGCGGCTGCCTGGGGAGGAGCGGCGGGCGCCAGCTCGAGCTCGAATTCTTCTTTAGCGGGGACCTGGGCCGGCGGGGCGGCTTCCGCCCGGGGAGCGGCGGGTTCTAGCTCGAACGCGGGAGCTTCTTCGGCGTGAGAAGGAGCCTGAGCCACAGGCTGCGCCGGCGCCTCGGTGATTTCCATTTCGATTTCGAGGGGAGCCAGCGGAGCGCCCGAAACCGCGGCCGGCTCTGCTTCCGCGCGAGCAGGTTCGGGCTCGACTTCGATCTCGAATTCGGCAGGAGCAGCGGCGGCGGGCGGCGCCTCGGCTGGAGCTTCTTTCCGCTCGGGCTTTTCCTCCGCAACGGGAGGCGCTTCCTGGGCGGAGGCTGTTTCGGCGGCCATCGCGGCCCAGTCGTCGGAGATATCCACTTCCTGCATGGTGCCGGATTCAGATTCCTGCGCGGCCCCGGGCAGATCCACCTGCACAACGGGAATTTCAAATTCGGGCGGCGCGGCCTTGGCATCGGCGGCCGTTGCCTCGTCGGTCTTGCCGGCGGCGCGCGAGTAGCGACGGTGCAAATCGGCAAAGCGCTCGGCGCGCTGGGCCTCGCCCTTTTCTTTGTAGATGGCCTCGAGTTGGGCGGCCAGCTCAGCGGTGCGCCGCTCGTTGCCCGCGCCGAGAGAGAGATCCAGCAACTTCTCCAGGGCCAGCGGGTGGCCTGGCGCGCGCTTCAGAACGGTTTCCAGAAGATCGATGGCTTTTTGCGTGAGGTTGTAGCTGGAGAACAGGTCCACGTCTGTCAGCGCCTGCTGGACGTAGCGCTGCAGCTCGTCCTGCGGGACGGCCTCGGCGCGAGTGGGTTCCGGCGACGTCTTGGGAGTCATGGTGACGTCGTGGTCTGTGGCGGCTTGATGCTGGTGCGACGACACCACCTCGCTGGGGGCCTGACGCACGGGCATGGCCTGCGCTTCGAGCGCCGGCATTCCCAGCTTTTCGCGCACCTGGCCCAGGCGCCGCATGTTGAATTCGTTCTGGGGCTCGCGCTCGAAGAGTTCCTCGTAGGCCTTGCGCGCCTTCTCCAAATCGCCCGCGCCCACGGCGGCGTCGCCGTAGTGGTCCAGTGCTTCCGTAAGGCGGAAGGAATCGCCCGTCTTGCGGCAGAGGTCAATCATCCACTCGCGGGGCTCCAGCTCTTTCGGATTTCTCTCGATCACTTTGGCCAGAAGGCCGGTCAGGCGCTCGTAGTCCTGGGCGGCGAGCATCGGCGCGCGCAATTCCCGCGCGAGCGCCAGAAACATTTCGTGGTTCGTATCGGCCAGCGAGTCCGCGAGCGGCAGCACGGGGTCGTATTTGTCCGGCGTGGTGGAGAGAACCTTCTGCGCCAGCTCGACGGCCTGCTGCGGGTGCCCGGCCTTCATGTAGGACTCAAACAGCAGCAGCGTGGTCTGCCCGCCTTCCCTGGCGTCGGGCAGCGCCTCGAGCAGCTTGGCGGCCTCCGCCGGGCGGCCCTTGGCGGCCAGGATGCGCGCTTTTACCAGCAGGCCGCGCTGGTTTCCCTGATCGATCTCGAGGCCTTTTTCCACCAGGGTAAGCGCGGCGTCCATCTCGTTGCGCTCGAAGGAGCGGAAGGCAGCCATCAGGTAGGCGCGGGCCGCCTCGCCCTTCTGGCCGATGGCCATGTAGAGATCCGCCAGGCGCGTTTGCACCCGCACGTTGTCCGGCTCGATATCGAGAAGGCGGCGCAGCGTGTCGGCGGCCTTCTCCGGCTGCTTGTTCTTCAGGTGCGCTTCCGCCATCTGGATGTAGATGGGCCGGGCCTCGCTCATCACGCCCTGCTGGACGTAGAGGTCCGCGAGCTTCTCCAGGGGCTCGATTTGATCCGGGGCCAGCTTGGCGATCTTTTTGTAGATCGCGATCGACTTGCTGGTGAATCCCTCTTCGAGAAAGGCTACGGCGAGTCGTTCGAAGTATTCGGTGGCCTGGGAGAGGTCGTTGGCGCGGACGAACAGGTCGCCCACGGTCATCAAGGTGACCTGGTCGCTGGGCTCCGTGGCCAGGATGGCCTTGTACTCCGCGATGGCCTGCGGGATTTTTCCCTGTCCCAGATACTTCTGTGCAGCCTCGAGATGCTTGGATTTATTGAAGGCCATCAGCGATCTCAAATCCCCGATTCTTGCGCGCGAGCACAGACTCCCACCCCAGGGCGGCCGGGCGTTTCCCGCCGCGACGGGCTGAAGCGGGCAGCTACCGGAACCATCCCCTGCGTGGAACGGCCGGAAGAAACTGCCCTACGCTAACACACGAAACACTCAGATTCCACAGGCGGCAGCGCATTCTGACGCTTTCACGGTGCCCCCAGAGCCCAGCCAACCCCGGTCGGACTGCCGGACGCCTGATCCACGCCATCGGGCCCGCTCTGCCCGGGCGCCGGGTACGGCGAAGGCTGTATCTCCAGCCCCAATTTCTGAACTGGCATCTCAAATTTCCTTGACTTCACCTTATCTTCAGAATTAGATAACGCCCAATTGCTCCTCGAGGGAGCCGTCTCGTTCCGGCAAGAGAGGGGATTGTCGTGTTCTCGCTTTCTGGGGAGACCCGCAGCACCGGTCGCTGCGTTCAGCAGCCGGCCATACCTAATCGAAAC
>DATFZR010000434.1:0-4366 GCA_035314265.1 Candidatus Acidiferrales bacterium | reverse complement strand
TGGCTGCCGAGCCGGCCATGGGCGGCTACCAATTGATGGTGTCGGCCGATATTTTTCGCGGCCGCTACCGCGAAAGCCTGGAGACGGCCAAGCCGATCCCAGCGGACCAGCCGCTACGGTATCGTTTCAACCTGCCCACGGCGAACCATGTCTTCCTGGCGGGACACAGGATCATGGTGCAGGTGCAGTCGAGCTGGTTCCCGCTGTACGACCGCAACCCGCAGACCTTCGTCCCCAACATCTTCTGGGCGAAGCCTGAGGATTATCGTAAAGCCGTCCAGCGCGTCTACCACGCGCCCGGCCAGGCCAGTTTCGTCGAACTGCCGCTGGTGACTGCGCCGTAAGCGGCCTCGTCGCGTGTAACCGAATCGCGTTTCGTTGTATCATAGGAGATTCGCACTGGGCCTAGCGACGCGGCTGTAGCACCTGACTCGTACTGAAAGGGTCAGAAGCCCGCAACGGCGGGTAAACCGCGCAGACCGGCCTGGCGAAGGGAGCGTTATCATGAAGCCTGGAATTCACCCCGACTACCACGAAGTCACCGTCGCCTGCGCCTGCGGCAGCACGTTCAAGACCCGGTCCACCCACAAAGGCAGCGTCCTGAAGCTGGAAATCTGCTCGCAGTGCCATCCGTTCTTTACCGGCAAGCAGAAGCTGATTGACACCGCCGGCCGCGTCGAGCGCTTCCAGAAGAAATACGCCGCCGCGCAAGCCAAGCCCAAGGGCAAGGCGTAGCCCCCCGGTATCGCCGGCTTCCGCCCGGCCTTGCTGCCGGGTGTAGAATCCTCGATGGACATGGCTGCAAGCCCCGCGATTCCTCCCAGTGCAAAAGACAGGCAAGAAAATCTGTCTGGCATTGAGACCGCGGCCGCGCGCGTAACGCTGCGCAGTTGGTTCGCGCAGCCTTACGATTCGGCCATCGCCGCCGCTCGCACCTGCTACGCGCCGCGCCTGATTGGCCCCGCGGAAATCACAGACAAGCAGCGGCTCACCATCGGCGCCGCCACCTTCTACGCCGGCCACCACACCGTTTTCCAGCACGCGCACTTCGAGTTCGGCCTGGAGAACATCAGCCGGCAATTCGTGTGGTCCTTCCTGCACGCGCATCCGTTCTACAACTCCGAGCAGCAGTCGCAGCGCTACGTGAAAATGGACCGCGCGCGCGCCTACGTGCCCGCCGAATCGCCGGCGTTTGGCGCCGCGGAACGCGCCATCTACGAAGCGGCCGTGGCGCAGGCGTGGGAGTCGTACCGCGAAATCACCCAACTGCTCGTGCCGGACGCGAAGGCCATTCTCTCCGACATCTGGCATATCGGCCCGATGTCGCACGCCAAGCGCCGCGACAAAGTGGAGAAGCAGGCGGAGAAGCGCGCGTTCGAAGTCGCGCGCTACGTCCTGCCCGTCGCCGCGTTCACCACCATGGTGCACACCCTCTCGGGCATCGTGCTGCACCGCCTGTGGCGCATGCAGAACGCCTGCGACACTCCCGCCGAGGCGCGCGCCGTGGTGGGCGCGATGGTCGAGCGCGTTCGCGAAGTGGACGCGCAGTTCTTCGACCGCTTCAATAGCGAGCCGCTCGAGGATCTGCCCGAGTGGAAACTCTCCCGAGCGGACGGAGATGCGTTTGCGCGCGAGTTCGACGCCGGGCTCGAAGGGCGCACCTCGAAGCTCGTGGACTGGTCGCCGCGCGCGCCGGAAGTAATCGCGGATGCCTACCGCGCCGTGGTGGGACTCACGCGCGAGGCGTGCCCCGACGCCGAAGCCATTGACCGTGTGATGAATCCGGCGCGCAACCCGTACCGCCTCGAGACGCTGGATATCGGCGTCCACGCGCCCATGATGCGCGCGCTCGAAAACGCGAACTACACCTTCGCGAAGAAGATCTCGCACACCGCGGACAGCCAGGACCAGCGTCACCGGATGGTGCCCGGCTCTCGGCCGCTGCTGACGCTGGCGGATACGCGCGAGCCGGACGCGGTAATGCCCATGCTGATCCGCGGGAACGGCCGCGCGCGCGAGGCGTACGAACGCGCTCTCGAAACGGCCTGGCGCGCGAAGAACGAACTCTTGGATCGCGGCGTTTCCGCCGAAGACGCGCTCTACCTGCTGCCCAACGCCAAGGCCATCCGCGTGGTGGAGAGCGGCTCGCTGCTGCACCTGCTGCACAAATGGACCATGCGCACCTGCTTCAACGCGCAGGAGGAGATTTACCAGACCTCGATGGAAGAGCTCGAACAGGTGCGCAACGTGCATCCCGTGCTGGCGCGTTACATCGGCCCGCCGTGCCACCTGCGCGCCGGCGTCACCACACCGATCTGTACGGAGGGCTCGCACTTCTGCGGCGTAAAGGTCTGGCAGGATTTTCCCAGCACGGCGCGCCGCATCTGATCGTCCTGTAGCGCAGCCCGACGCGCCAGGCAAAAACGCAGGGTTTGACACGGCGTTCCGCCAGCCGCTATCCTGCATCCAAGAGAAAGCCGTGAAACGGAACTGCTTCTATTAGCTGGTCCCCTGGCTTCCCGCATGCGGGAAGCGGCCCGCATCTTTTCTTTCTTCCGCTGGTTTCAGCGAACGCCGCATGGCATGGAGTGAACTCCGATGGCAACGATGTACGACAAGTTGGAGCAGATCGAAAAGCGCTACGAGGAACTCACGCGCGAGCTTTCATCGCCCGAAGCCACCTCCGATTCGGCGCGCTTCCAGAAGCTCGCCAAGACGCACGCGGACCTCGGCGAAATGGTGGAGAAGTACCGCGAGTGGAAGAAGGTCGAACAAGGTCTGGCCGAGACCAAGCAGATGCAGGCGGACTCGAACGACGCGGAGATGAAGCAGCTCGCGCACGACGAGGAACGGCAACTCGCGGCGCAGCGGACGGAGGTGGAGGCGCAGCTGAAACGCCTGCTCGTGCCGCGCGACCCGAACGACGAGAAGAACGTCATCCTGGAAATCCGCGCGGGAACAGGAGGAGACGAGGCAGCGCTGTTTGCCGGAGAACTCTTCCGCATGTACTCGCGCTTCGCGGAATCGCAAGGCTGGCGCGCGGAGGTTCTGGACAGCTCGCCCTCGTCGTTGGGCGGCCTGAAGGAAATCACCGCGTCCATTTCGGGCAAGAAGGTGTACTCGCGCCTGAAGTACGAAAGCGGCGTGCACCGCGTGCAGCGCGTGCCGAAGACGGAGCAGCAGGGCCGCGTGCACACCTCGGCGGCGACCGTTGCCGTGCTGCCGGAGGCGGACGATATCGAAGTGAAGATCGAGCCGAAGGACATCCGCATAGACACGTTCTGCTCGTCGGGCCCCGGAGGCCAGTCCGTGAACACCACGTACTCGGCCGTGCGCATCACCTACCTGCCGACGGGCATGATCGTCTCCTGCCAGGACGAGAAGTCGCAGATCAAGAACCGCGAAAAAGCCATGCGCGTGCTGCGGGCGCGCGTGTTTGAGCTGGAGCGCGAGAAACAGCACGAGGCCATCGGCGCGGAGCGCCGCGGGCAGATTAAATCGGGCGACCGCTCGGAGAAAGTACGCACGTATAATTTTCCGCAGAACCGGATGACGGATCACCGCATCGGCCTGACGCTCTACCAGCTCGATCAGGTGATGGACGGCAAAATTGCGCCGCTCGTTGACGGTCTGGTGTCGCATTACGAGGCAGAGCGGCTCAAGCAGGAGCTCGACGGCGTCTAAGAGAGCCAGGGGCGCCGGGAACCTTCGCCGCCTCCCACCTTCACACCAATGAACGTACAAGCAACGTTGCGGCAGGCAGTCGGAGAACTGGAGCGCGCTGGTGTGCCTTCGCACGGACTGGCCGCGGAAATCCTGCTGCAGCACGTGCTGGGACGCGACCGCGCCTGGCTCTACGCGCACCCGGAAGAGGAAGTGGCGGAGGGCGAAGCCCAGCACTTCTTGAAGCTGGTGGCGCGCAGGGCAGCGGGGACTCCGACGCAATATCTCACCGGAAAGCAGGAATTCTGGGGAATCGAGTTTCACGTTGCGCCCGGCGTGCTGATCCCACGGCCGGAAACCGAGCACGTGGTCGAAGTCGCCCTCCAGAGGTTGAAGTCGAAGACCCAGCCGGAAAAGTCGGACCTCTCGGTCCGCCGGGAGCGCGCGGGCCGTGGCCTGCGCATCGTGGACGTGGGCACGGGGTCGGGCTGCCTGGCCGTGGCGCTCGCGCACGAAATACCGCAGGCGCGCATCTGGGCCACAGACGTCTCCCGCGCGGCGCTGGCGATGGCCTGGCGGAATTCCGTCCGCTACGATTTCGAGACGCGCATTGAGTTCCTCGAAGCGAGCCTGCTGACGCCCTTTCTGCTGGGCGGCGAAGCGGAGAATACGGTTCCGTTTGACCTGGTTGTTTCGAACCCGC